>NZ_JBEZZB010000015.1:90916-92471 GCF_040638955.1 Actinoplanes sp. NPDC024001 | reverse complement strand
GGCCGAACCGCCCCGGCGCGCGGCGCAGCCGCCTCCGCCGGAGAAGCCGGCCGGCAACCCGTTCGACGAGCTCACCTCGGCCGCCGACGACAGCCCGACCGCCGAGGAGTTCGCCCGGCGCCGTCTGGCCCGGCCGTCCCAGCCGACCGCCACCATGGGCGCCCGCGCGATGCTCCACCGGGGCACGCTCGGCCTGGTCAAACTCCCACCCGGCAAGCGGGAGCTGGAGCTGCGGCAGGACATCGAGATGGTCCGCCGCAACTTCGGCGGCCTGCGGCAGGTCACGGTCGTCAACCCGAAAGGCGGCGCCGGCAAGACCGTCGCCGTGCTGCTGCTGGCGATGACCTTCGGGCAGAAGCGCGGCGGCTACGTGCTGGCCTGGGACAACAACGAGACCCAGGGCACCCTCGGGATGCGGGCGCAGCAGGACTTCCACGCGCGGACGGTCCGCGACATGATGCGCGACCTGCATCTCTTCCAGGGCGCGCAGGGCCGGGTGGGCGATCTTTCGCAATATGTACGGGCGCAGGGCGAGGGCATGTTCGACGTGCTCGCCTCGGACGAGTCCGCGACGGCCGGCGAGATGCTGACCGCCGGAGCGTTCGCCGAGATCCGTGACGTGGTGAGCCGCTTCTACAAGCTGATCTTCGTGGACACCGGGAACAACGTCCGCGCGGAGAACTGGCAGGCCGCCATGGACGCCACCGACCAGCTGGTGATCACCATGTCGGCCCGCAACGACTCGGCCGAGACCGCCGCGCGGATGCTCGACCACCTGGAGCAGGGCGGCCGCCGGCGGCTGGTCCGGCAGGCCATCACGGTGGTGACCATGCCACCGACCCGCAAGGACATCGACCTGCCGGCGATCCAGCAGCACTTCGCCGCGCGGACGCGGGCGGTGCTGCTGGCGCCGTACGAGAAGTTGATCGACTCGGGTGAGCCGATCCGCTACGGCGATCTCTCCGCCAACACGCGGGACGCGTGGCTCAAGATCGCCGCAGCGGTCGCCGAAGGTCTCTGAGTCGAAAGCGGGAGCTAGCTGAGAGCGTCGGCCGCGGCGGGGTCGCTGTCACGCAGGAACTGGGCGCAGCGGGCGGCCTCGTCCGCCTCGCCGATCTGCGCGGCGGCCTGCGACAGGGCGTGCAGGCAGCGGAGGAAGCCACGGTTCGGCTCGTGGGCCCACGGCACCGGACCGTGTCCCTTCCACCCGTTGCGGCGCAGGGCGTCCAGGCCACGGTGGTAACCGGTGCGGGCGTAGGCGTAGGCGGTGACCGGCTCGCCGGCCGCCAGCGCATCGGTGGCCAGCGGCGCCCACACGGCGCTGTAGGCGGGGAACTTGGCGGCGACCGCCTTGACGGCCTCGACGCTGCCCGCGGCGGCGGCCTCGGCGAGCGCCTTGTCCGCTTCCGCGTCGGCGGGCAGGAGCGTGGCCGGGGGCTCGGGAAGGAGGTTCTGCATGACCTCATTCAACCCGTCGGCGGGCAGATCATTCCGCGCAGCCCGGCGTTTCGCCCTTTCCTTTCACCAGGGCGAGCCGGGCGAACGAGGCCAGCCG
>NZ_JBEZZB010000015.1:0-90817 GCF_040638955.1 Actinoplanes sp. NPDC024001 | reverse complement strand
GGAGCCAGGCCAGCCGGAGCCAGGCCAGCCGGAGCCAGGCCAGCCGGAGCCAGGCCAGCCGGAGCCAGGCCAGCCGGAGCCAGGCCAGCCGGAGCCAGGCCAGCCGGAGCGAGCCAGGCGAGCGAGGCCAGCCGGAGCGTGCCGGCCGGCGTGGGTCTGCTGGAGCGGGTCAGTCCCAGGCGGCGCCGAGGCGGAACAGGCGGTCGGCGTACTCGATCTGGGTTTGCCAATCGGCCGGCCAGGCCGGCAGGCCGAGAGCCGCGCCGGCGAAGGCGCCGGCGAGGCAGGCGATCGAGTCGGAGTCGCCGGAGGAGGCCGCGCCGCGGCCGAGGACAGCGACCGGCTCGTCCGGGGAGATCAGATAGACGTAGAGGGCGGTCGCGAGGGCCTCCTCGGCGACCCACCCGGCACCGGTCGCCAGGCACGGGTCACCGGTGTGATCTCCAGTGGCCAGGGCCACCGCGACCCGATCCAGCGCGGCCGCGCACTCGTCCCACCCGAGCGCGATGAACTCCTCCGGCGACGAGACGGTCGGGCGCTGCCAGAGCTCACCCAGCCAGTCCCCGCGATAGATCTTGCGCTGCTCGGCGCAGCGCTCGCGCAGCGCCTCCAGCAGGTCGGCCGGCGCGAGGCCGTCACAGAGCCACCGGACCGCGTACGCCGTGAGCTCACTCGCCGCCAAGCCGGTGGGGTGACCGTGGGTGAGCCCGGCCTGGAGCTGCGCCGCCCCCGCCCGCTGGTCGTCGCTCAACCCGCGCATCAGGCCGACCGGGGTGACCCGCATGTTCGCACCGCAGCCCTTGGAGTCGGACTGGGTGGCCCGGGTCCACGGCCGGCCGTCGGCGAGCGCCGCGCAGGCCCGCAGGCAGGTCATGCCGGGTGCCCGATCGTTCTCCGGGCTGGCCGCCCACTCCAGGAAGCGCCGCCGCAGCACCGGCTCGAACGACTCCGGGGTGACGGTCTGCACCTCCAGCAGGGCCTCGCCGACCGCCAGCGCCATCTGCGTGTCGTCGGTGACCAGCGCGGGTTCGCCCTCCAGCCGGCGTGGGCCTCCCGGGCCGTACCGGGCGACGATCTGCGCGTACTCCTGGAACTCGGTGGGCTTACCCAGGGAGTCCCCGTACGCCAACCCGAAGAGCGATCCCGACGCAGCACGCATGCGGACAACTCTAGGTAGTACGTCAACGCAGCGGGGCGGCCGACGGCCCCGTGCGCGATTCGCGCAAGATGGACCACATGCCGGATCCGCTGCAACCAGTCCTCGGTGGGGACGCGCCGTTCGACGCGACCGAGTTCGAGATCGAGTCCCGAGCCGAGTTCGACTCGCACCTGACCAGGGGAACCCTGGCTGGTCTGGTCGTGCTCGGCCTCCGCCTGGACCATGATCCACCGGACCTGACCGGGGTCGACGTGAGCGGCACGCTCTTCGTCGGCTGCCGGCTCGCCGGGCCGGAGGTGGAGATCGACCTGATCCGCCGCGGCGCCCACCTGGTGCCGCCGTTCAACGCCCGGCCCTACCCCACCCATCCGGCGCTGCTCTACACACCGGACGACCTGTCGGCCGGGTTCGCCGAGCACGGGTTCGCCGGCATGTACGACACCGTGGTATTCGACCATTTCGTCGCGCACGGCGGTGCGGTTCCGGACATCCGGGAGGCGATCGCGCAGCGGCTGCACGACGCCGGCATCGACAACGCGCTCGGCAAGGCGCTGGCCGCGTGGGCGGCGGTGCACGGCCACGAGGGCCCGGTCGGGATCATGGGTGGGCACGCGGAACCGCGCGGCTCGGAGGCGTACCGGATGGTCGCGGCCCTGACCCGGCAGCTGGCCGGCGCCGGCCGGCTGATCGTGACCGGTGGCGGGCCCGGGGTGATGGAGGCGGCGAACCTGGGCGCCTACTTCGCGTCCCGCGACGAGGCCGAGCTGTCGGACGCGATCGACCGGCTGTCGGTGGCGCCGCGGTTCCTCGACCACGACCCGTACACGGCGGCCGCGCTCGCGGTCCGCGCCGCGTATCCGCTGGCCGAGACCGACCTCGCCGGTCGTCTCCGGCACGGGGGCCTGGCCCTGCCCACCTGGCTCTACGGCCACGAGCCGGCCAACCTCTTCGCCGGGCAGATCGGCAAGTACTTCTCCAACGCCGTCCGCGAGGACTCGATCCTGCGGCTGTCCCGCGGCGGGATCGTCTTCGCGCCGGGCTGGGCCGGCACGGTGCAGGAGATCTTCCAGGCCGCGACGAAGACGTTCTACCGCACCGACGGCCCGTCCGGCGCGTTCGTCTTCCTCGGGGTCGAGCACTGGTCGGCGCTGCCGGTGGCGGACCTGCTGGGGCCACTGCTGGCCCGGTCACCGCACGGCGACCAGTCCGATCTGATCGTGGTCACCGACTCCCTGGACGAGGCGGTGTCGGCCCTGCTCAAGTGAGGTGGCGGGGATGCCGCACACTGCGCTCATGGTGACCTTCGTAGTGATCGCGGGAGCGCTCATGGTGCTGGCTTTCTTCACGATCTCCGTCATCGCCGCGGTGATCATCTTCCGTAACGCCAGGCGCGGCCGGGACGTCGGAGGCCGACCGTCCCGGCGCGGCGGCGGGACGTTCCACTACTCGCACCACGACAACGACACGGGCGACCACGGATGGGGCGACAGCGGCGGTGGCGGGGACAGTGGTGGCGGAGGCGGCGGTGGAGGCGGCGATTGAGCCGATGACCCGCTGGTGCGGGTGCGGCACACTCAAGCCATGCTGCTCACCTTTGTCATATCGTTCGCGGTCATCGTCGGCTTCGCCGTGACCGGCGCGAAGCTCGCGCGCAGGCATGCGGATCGCCGCAACCCGGTGAAGCAGGCGATGAGGCGACTGGAGAACGAGCGTCGCCACCAGCGGCGCAGCGGTTCCTCGGCGTATGTCGACGGCACCTCGTCGGGCCACGACGACCACGACTCCTCGTCGGGTGGTGGCGGCTCGTGGTTCGGCGGCGGTGACGGCGGCTGGTTCGGCGGCGGCGACAGCGGCGGAGGCGGCGACAGCGGTGGTGGCGGTGGCGGCGGCGGGGACTGAGATCAGGCGACGTGCACGCGTCGCCAGTGCACCGCCGGCAGCTCGGTCTCCGGCACGTCGGTGAGCCCGTTCTCGTCCATCGCGTTGAAGATGGCGAGCCGTGCCCCGTCGAAGAGGAACTCGACGGCGTGCAGCACCCGCGGCCGCCAATCCGCCGAGGTGGTCCGCTCGATGATGTTGACCGAGCGCAGCTGGCGGCCGCGGGCCCGGCGCAGCGCGGCGTGCGGGTCGGCCCGCCAGTCGAAATGCTCGTACCAGTCGATCGGCACCGACATGTCGATCTGGTCCCAGGTGATCGCGCACTCGTCGAACTTACGATGAGTGATCTCCACGCGACTCAGTCCGAAGTCGAGGATCACCGGGCCGTCAGCGAACCAGCCGCGCTGGGCCATGTCCCACATCAGCCAGCTCGATCGCAGCTTCCGGCCGATGAGCCGGACAAACATGTGTCGATGAGTGGCAGCGAGGGCCTCGGCATCGTGATGCCACTCGGGTTTCCAGCCCGCGATACCGAGCACGATCACCGTCCCGCCGATCTTGACGGGGACGATGGTACCCGTGTCGCTCCGTAACCCCGCAAGACAACAACGGCCGGTCCCCACGCACGGGGACCGGCCGTTGCCGTGTGATTACTTCGAGAGAGTGGTTCCGGTCGAGCGGAGGTGCTCGCAGGCCTCGACGACGCGCTTGGCCAGACCGTTCTCGGCCAGCTTGCCCCAGGCGCGCGGGTCGTACGCCTTCTTGTTGCCGACCTCGCCGTCCACCTTCAGCACACCGTCGTAGTTCTTCATGATGTGGTCGACGACCGGGCGGGTGAACGCGTACTGGGTGTCGGTGTCGATGTTCATCTTCACCACGCCGTAGTCCAGGGCACCGTGGATCTCGGACAGCAGCGAGCCCGAGCCGCCGTGGAAGACCAGGTCGAACGGCTTCTCCTTGCCGTACTTGGCGCCGACCGCCTCCTGGATCTCCTTGAGGATCTCCGGGCGCAGCTTGACGTTGCCCGGCTTGTAGACGCCGTGCACGTTGCCGAAGGTGAGGGCGGTCATGTAGCGGCCCTTCTCACCGATGCCGAGCTTGGCGGCGGTGGCCAGGCCGTCCTCGACGGTCGAGTAGAGCTTGTCGTCGATCGCGGCGGAGACGCCGTCCTCCTCGCCACCGACGACGCCGACCTCGATCTCCAGGATGATGTTGGCGGCGGCAGCCTCGGCCAGCAGCTCCTCGGCGATCTGCAGGTTCTCGTCCAGCGGCACGGCCGAGCCGTCCCACATGTGCGACTGGAACAGCGGGGCGAGGCCCTTGGCGACCCGCTCCTTGGAGATCGCCAGCAGCGGGCGGACGAAGCCGTCCAGCTTGTTCTTCGGGCAGTGGTCGGTGTGCAGCGCGACGTTGATCGGGTACTGCTTCGCGACCTCGGTGGCGAACTCGGCCAGCGCCACGGCGCCGGTGACCATGTTCTTGATGGTCGGGCCCGAGACGTACTCGGCGCCACCGGTGGAGATCTGGATGATGCCGTCGCTGCCGGCCTCAGCGAAGCCCTGCAGGGCCGCGTTCAGGGTCTGCGAGGACGTCACGTTGATCGCCGGGTAGGCGAACGCGCCGGCCTTGGCGCGATCGATCATTTCGGCGTAGACCTCGGGGGAAGCGATAGGCATCGGTGCGCTCCTTGCTCTTTGGTACGGGCAGCAGAGGGCAGGACCGCGCTGTCCTCCAGCAGGCAGTATTCCGCAGTCGCGTTGCGTAGCGGAATCCGCCCCGAAATCCGCACCCGTCCGGCCGCTTCCCGCACCGCCACCGACCGGCGGCGGTGCGAGATCGCGGCCGATCTTTCGGCACATGCCGGTTTGTGCGGCATCGTGACGGGGGAACGCGCACCATGGTGGAAGCCGAGCCGGCGACAACGGAAGGGAGCCGAGATGACGCGCCCGAAGGACGAGGTCGACGTGGAGACGCCCGAGGTCGACGCGGCGGAGCAGGCCAGGGTCGCGGTCCCGAGCTGGCAGGACGACGAGCCGGAGGAGTCGCCGGCGATCACCGAGGCCAACGAGTGGGACGCCCAGGAGCAGGGCCGCATCGTGGAGTTCGACGACGACTACCGCTGAGGCGCGCGTCAAATCGATCGCTGGATTCGCGCGGCACTGCGACCATCTAACGCGTGCTGCTCACTGTGACGACCACTCACCGGCCCGCGACCGATCTTGGATACCTGCTGGTCAAGCACCCTGACCGGGTCCATGCTTTCGACGTCCCCACCGGTACGGCGTACGTCATGTATCCCGAGGCGACCGACGACCGGTGCACCGCCGCGCTGCTGCTCGACGTGGATCCGCAGCGGCTGCGGGCGCAGAGGGACGCCTTCGAGCTGAGCCAGTACGTGAACGACCGCCCGTACGCCGCCTCCAGCCTGCTGGCGAGCGCCCTGGCCAAGGTCTTCCGCAGCGCCCTGCGCGGCGCCTCCCGGGACCGGCCGGAGCTGGCCGCCGCGGCGATCCCGCTGGAGATCCGCGTCCCGGTCCTGCGCGGCACCAACGATCTGGTCACCCGCCTGTTCGCCCCGCTCGGCTGGACCGTGACCGCCGACCCGATCCCGTTCGAGCCGGAGATCGGCGGCGACAGCCGCTATGTCGAGGTCTGCCTGACCGGCGAGCTGCGCCTCGCCGACGCCCTCAACCACCTGTACGTGCTGCTCCCCGTCCTGGACGACGCGAAGCACTACTGGGTCGCCCCGGACGAGATCGAGAAGCTGCTGCGCTCCGGCGAGGGCTGGCTCGCCGCCCACCCGGAGAAGGTGCTGATCGCCCGCCGCTACCTGGCGCACCGCCGCTCGCTCGCCACCACCGCCCTGGAGCTGCTGGACGCCGATCAGCGGCCGGCCACCGAGGAGGAGGAAGAGCTGCCGGTCGCCCGCAAGGCGCCGCTCGCCGAGCAGCGCCGGGACGCGGTGCTCGCCGCGCTCACCGAGGTGAACGCCGCCCGGGTCCTCGATCTGGGCTGCGGCGGCGGCGCCCTGCTCACCGCGCTGGCGAAGGACCGGCGATTCACCGAGATCGTCGGCGCCGACGTCTCCAGCCGGGCCTTGGAGCAGGCCGCGCGCCGGCTGCGCCTGGACCGTCTGCCGGAGCGGCAGAAGGACCGGATCAGGCTGATCCAGACCGCGCTGACCTACCGGGACGACCGGCTGCGCGATTTCGACGCCGCGGTGCTGATGGAGGTCATCGAGCACCTCGACCTGCCCCGCCTGCCGGCTCTGGAGGCTGCGGTCTTCGGCCACGCGCGGCCCGGCGCCGTGGTCGTGACCACGCCGAACGTGGAATACAACGTGCACTACGAGGGCCTCACCGGGATGCGGCACTCGGACCACCGCTTCGAGTGGACCCGCGCCGAGTTCGCCGCCTGGGCGGACCGGGTCGCGACGACCTATGGCTACGCCGTGACGATCCGCGGCGTCGGCGACCCCGACGAGACCACCGGCGCACCGACCCAGCTCGCCCTCTTCACCATTGATACGGAGGTGACCGCATGATCCTCGACGTTCCCGAGCTGTCGCTCGTGGCGCTGGTCGGCATCTCCGGTTCCGGCAAGTCGACGTTCGCCCGTGACCACTTCAAGCCGACGCAGGTGCTCTCCTCGGACTTCTTCCGCGGCCTGATCGCCGACGACGAGAACGACCAGTCGGCCTCCGCCGACGCCTTCGACGCGCTGCACTACGTGGCCGGCAAGCGGCTGGCGGCCGGCCGGCTCACCGTGGTCGACGCCACCAACCTGCAGTCGCACGCCCGGGCCGGGCTGGTGAAGGTGGCCCGCGAGCACGACGTGCTGCCGGTGGCGATCGTGCTGGACGTGCCGGAGTCGCTGGCCTGGGAGCGGACACAGGCCCGCGCCGACCGCACGTTCGGCCGGCAGGTCCTCACCCGCATGCACCGCGACCTGCGCCGGTCCCTCGGCCAGCTGGCCCGCGAGGGTTTCCGCAAGATTCACGTGCTGCGAGGCGTGGACGAGATCGCGGCCGCCGAGATCCGCTACGAGAAGCTCTTCAACGACCTGCGCACCGAGCACGGCCCGTTCGACATCGTCGGTGACGTGCACGGCTGCCGGGCCGAGCTGGAGACGCTGCTCGGCAACCTCGGCTGGGAGCTGCTCCGCGACGAGCAGGGCCGGCCGGTCGACGCCGTGCACCCGGAGGGGCGCAAGGCCGTCTTCGTCGGTGACCTGGTCGACCGCGGCCCGGACTCGCCGGGTGTGCTGCGGCTGGTCATGGGCATGGTCAAGGCCGGGCACGCGCTCTGCGTGCCGGGCAACCACGAGCAGAAGCTGGCCCGCAAGCTGAACGGCCGCAACGTCCAGCTCACCCACGGTCTGCCGGAGACGCTGGAGCAGCTCGCCACCACCTCGGAGGAGTTCGTCCAGGAGGTTCGCGCCTTCATCGACGGCCTGGTCAGCCACTACGTGCTCGACGACGGAAAGCTGGTGGTCGCGCACGCCGGGCTCAAGGAGGCCTACCACGGGCGCGCCTCCGGCCGGGTGCGCAGCTTCGCGCTCTACGGCGAGACCACCGGCGAGACCGACGAGTACGGCCTGCCGGTCCGCTACCCGTGGGCGAACGACTACCGCGGTTCGGCCGCGGTCGTCTACGGCCACGTGCCCACGCCGACCCCGGAGTGGATCAACAACACCATCTGCCTGGACACCGGCTGCGTCTTCGGCGGCTCGCTCACCGCGCTGCGCTGGCCGTCGCGCGAGCTGGTCTCGGTGCCGGCCGCGAAGGAGTACTACGCGCCGGTGCGCCCGCTGGTCACGGTCGCGACCAGGCCCGACCGGGGCCTGGACATCGCCGACGTGACCGGCCGCAGGCACATCGACTACGGGTACGGACGGACCACCGTCCCCGCCGAGAACGCGGCCGCCGCGCTGGAGGTGATGGGCCGGTTCGCCGTCGACCCGGAGACGCTGGTCTGGCTGCCGCCCACGATGGCGCCGTGCTCCAGCTCAACCGTGGAGGGCTACCTGGAGTACCCGTCGTCCGCCTTCGCCGACCTGCGCGCCGCCGGGGTGACCCGGGTGGTCTGCGAGGAGAAGCACATGGGCTCGCGGGCCGTGGTGCGGGTCTCCCGGTCCGGCGACGGTGACGCGATCTGGACGCGGACCGGGCGGCCGTTCTTCGGGCCGGAACTGGACGAGCCGCTGCTCGCCCGGGTCCGCGCGGCGGCCGGCCCGATCTTCACCGAGCTGGGCACCGACTGGCTGCTGCTCGACGCCGAGCTGCTGCCGTGGTCGGCGAAGGCCGGTTCGCTGATCCGCGACCACTACGCGGGTGTCGGCGCGGCCGGCCGGACCGCCCTGCCGGCCGCGCTGGCGATGCTCGACCGGGCGTCGGCACGTGGGCTCGACGTCGGCGCGCTGCGGGACCGGCTGGAGCTGCGGTCGGCGGAGATCGACGGCTACTCCGCGGCCTACCGGGCGTACGTGAAGCCGACCGACGGCCTCACCGGGGTCACCCTCGCCCCGTTCGCGGTGCTCGCCGGCGCCAACGTCTCGTACGCGGGGAAGGACCACGACTGGCACCTGGCGATCGCGGACCGTCTGGTCGCCACCGATCCGGAGCTGTTCACGCCGACCCGCCGGATGATCGTCGACCTGGCCGATCCGGCCGCCGAGGCCGCCGCCACCGACTGGTGGCTGGCGCTGACCGCGGCCGGCGGCGAGGGCATGGTGGTCAAGCCGTGGGCCGGTCCGGCCGCGACCGACGCGAAGGGCCGCCTGGTGCAGCCCGGGGTGAAGTGCCGCGGGCGGGAGTACCTGCGGATCATCTACGGCCCGGAGTACACCCGTCCGGAGCAGCTGGAGCGGCTGCGCCAGCGCAATCTCGGCCGTAAGCGGTCGCTCGCGCTGCGCGAGCACGGGCTGGGGCTGGCGGCTCTGGACCGGCTGGCCGAGGGTGCTCCGCCGTGGCGGGTGCACGAGCTGGTCTTCGCCATCCTGGCTGCCGAGTCGGAGCCGGTCGACCCGCGGCTCTGACCGTACGGTCAGATCTTGGCGGGCATACCCCATCCACCGGAGTCGTCGGGGTTCCGGCCGGTCGGCGGCCGGTACCCTGCTTCCTCGTGGACATCCAAGCGCTCACCGAGCCGCTCGCGCTGAACCCGATGGACCCGAAGGATCTGCTCCAGGCCTTCGGGTTACCAGGGGTCCTGGCGATCCTCTTCGCGGAAACCGGCCTACTGGTCGGTTTCTTCTTTCCCGGGGACTCGCTGCTGTTCCTGGCGGGCGTGGCCGCCTCCGCGGTCGCCGATTCGATCTTCGGCGAGGGCGCCCGGCTGTCGATCGCCGGCCTGCTGATCGGCGCACCGATCTGCGCCATCGTCGGCGCGCAGTTCGGGCACTGGCTCGGCGCGAAGTACGGGCGCCGGATGTTCGACAAGCCCGAGTCGAAACTGTTCAAGAAGGAGTACGTCGAGAAGGCGGAGTACTACTTCGAGAAGTTCGGCCCGGCCAAGGCCGTGGTGCTGGCCCGGTTCATCCCGATCGTGCGGACGTTCCTGAACCCGGTCGCCGGCACCCTCGGCATGCCGGCCAAGCAGTTCTTCGTCTGGAACGTGGTCGGCGCGATCCTCTGGACCGACGGCATCATCCTGATCGGTTACCTGCTGGCCGAGCAGATCTACGCCGCCATCGGCGACCAGATCGACCACTACATCCTGCCGGTGGTCGCGCTGATCATCCTGATCTCGGTGCTGCCGATCCTCATCGAGATCCTGCGGGAACGCCGGGCGAAGAAGCACGGCACGCCGGTCGCCGATCCGGCCACCGCGATCGGTGTGGTGGCCGCGGCCACCGTCGCCGGGATCGCCGACGCCGCGCACGACGAGTTCGAGAAGCACCACCACCACGGCCAGCACGAGGCGCACCACGGCCAGACGCCGGCGCACACCTACGGCCAGCCGCCCGCCTACGGCGAGCAGCCTTACGGCCAGCAGCCCACTTACGGCAGCCAGCAGACCTACGGTCAGCAGCCGGCTTACGGAGGTCAGCAGACGTACGGTCAGCAGCCCGCTTACGGTGAGCAGCCGGGTTACGGCCAGCCGCAGTACGGGCAGCAGCACCCGGCGCAGCAGCAGGGGTACGGGCAGCAGTACCCGCCTCAGCAGCCGGGATACGGGCAGCCCCCGGCCGACGACGATCGGCAGTGGCCCCGCGGCTGACGCGCAGACACAGAAACGGCCGGCCCTCGGTTCACGGGGCCGGCCGTTTCCGCATGTGGTGGATCCGATGCACCGCAACGCCCCCGATCCGGGGGACCGCGATGAAGACTGAGCGAGTCAGACCGTGACCGCGCCGCTGGTGCCCTGGAGCCGCTCGATGAACTCCTCCGGGCAGTCCCGCAGGTTCTCCAGCCGGCCCGCGGTCAGCGCCCGGTAGGTGAGCGCGGCGGCTTCCTCCAGATTGCGGGCCCGCTTGTGGGCCAGCTCGACGGAGTCGCCCATGACGACACAGCCGTGCTGGCTGAGCACCAGGCAATCGGTGCCGTCCGCGGCCATCGCCGCGGTCAGGGCTGCCAGCTCGGTGCTGCCCGGCAGCCGGAACGGCACGGTCGAGACACGGCGCAGGTAGTACGCGTGGTCGGTGGTGACGATCCGGATGTGCTCGCCCAGCGCGTCCAGCAGCAGGGCCGTCTGCGGATGCAGATGGACCACCGCGTTGACGTCGGGCCGAGCCCGGTAGAGCGCGAGGTGCAGCGCCAGTTCGCTCGTCGGCTCGATCCGCGGGGGCGGCGTGGTGCCGACCATCGCGGGTGCGCCGTCGGAGATCCGCACCGGCGCGAAACTGTTCCGGCTGAGCCGGTCGAGCCAGGAGCCGCTCGCGGTGACCCAGATGGCGTCCTCGTCGGGGATCCGGGCGGACAGGTTGCCGCCCGATCCGCACACGAGGCCGGCCTGGACCACGTCGTAACCCACGTGCGCGAGCTGATCACGCAGGTCGCCGGGAACGTAGTTCACCGTTCCTCCTCGATCCGCTTCGACGATGGTCCTCGGCCTGGCGTCACGACCCCCATAATCGGACGCCAGGCGAAACCCCCAATGCTCAGCGCGCCTTCTTCGTGGCGCGCTTACGCGGCGGCGTCAGCAGGTCGGCGATGGTGGCGATCGCGGTCGGCACCAGCCGGTAGTACGCCCACACACCCCGCTTTTCCCGCTCAAGGAGCCCAGCCTCGGTCAGAATCCGAAGGTGGTGACTCACAGTGGGCTGCGAGAGGCCCAGAGGGGCCGTCAGGTCGCACACACATGCCTCACCGTCCGTAGCGGACTGGATAAGGCTCAGCAGCCGAAGCCGGGCCGGGTCGGCGAGCGCCTTCAGCACTCCCGCCAGGCGCTCGGCGTCAGCGCGTTCAATCGGCTCGCCGGCAAGCGGCGAGATCTGAGGCATCGTCATTTCCGCCAACGCAGTTCCCACGATCTCCATCCTTCCACCAACTGCATCGATTCTCCTGCATGTGAGCAGGAACGAACCGGCTAACTTTCAGGCCGTAAGGCCGACATCGATCGCCGGGTCGGTCGATCAGCCCAGCGAGTCGGCGGTCTGTGCCAACACGCTCACCTGATCTACCAAACCTGCGACACCGACTTCGGTCTCTGCCTCCTGCAACGCCTCAGCCGCCATCTGGTCGCTACCCATCCGTGTCGAGCTCTCGATCCCCGTCTCCGGAGTGAGGCGGGCCACATTGTCTTTTCGTCGATTGTTTCGGCTCACCGATCCCCGACGATGACCCGGCACAGAACGCATCGACACCATCACGCCGCACTGCGCGATCTTTTGAACGCCACACTCCGAACCCAACAGCTCACGACCCGATGAAAGCACGGCGCCACGCTGCGCGACGGCCAATTCAGTGATGAATTTACGCAGGTCGTCCCGTGCTTCCATGACATCGAGCGTACTGGCTGGAAGGAAACCGGAATCTTTCGCCCCGCCGGGGCGGAACGGAACTATTGACCCACGGCTTTGCCAGCTTCTGTAAAGACGGTTTACAGATCGTACAACGGATCTCGACCTTTCCCGCGACCATAGATGCAGCTCAAAGCAGGTAACGACCGTACGTTACCCGCGCAGACCCCAGGGTTACCTGGTGGCTGGGCTGTGAAGGTGCTGTGAAGGCCGGAAATCACGTTTGTCCGTCCGGGCGAAAACAACCACCGACTAGCCGATCTAGATCTATCCGGACAGCCGATCGAGTGACGGCAACCGAAACGGACCGTACCCGTTCGAGTGACCCACAGTCGTCGATACGGGACCGACTTAGCGACGTTACCGGAGAGTTCAGTCCCGCGGTCGCGACCAGTACTCACCTTCCGATGCCGCCGGAGGCTTCTCCACGGGCGGGGAAGACGAAGTCTGATCGGGTTCGGACGGGATGTCTCCTCTTTGTTCGGACGATTGTGGCGCGGCCCACTGGGGTGATGCTCCCCACGGTCCAGAAGGACCATAGGGCGGATAGGCGGCGGGCGCCTGGTATCCGTACCCCGGCGCGTGGCCGGGTGTGCCGGCCGGCGGCCAATAACCCGGATACGGGGGCGGCTGGATCTGGTTCCGCGGGACGCCTCCGCCGAAGAACTGCCGCGGCGCGAACAGCACCAGCGCCGCCAGCACCAGATAGGCGAGCACCTGAGCGGCCGCCACCGCGACGTTCAGGCCGATCCAGCCGTCCGGGTACGCCGCGCCCAGCGCCGCACCCACCGAGCCGGGCAACGCCTCGCCGGCACGCTGGCCGGCGATCACCAGAAGGGATCCGAAGCCGGCGAGAACCCCGAGCACGCAAACACCGAGAGTGACGCCGCGGGCGATCCGGCTGCCGCGCCGCAGGCCGATCCCGAGGATCACGAAGAGGGCGAGGATCAGCAGCGCCACAGCGACGGCAACGGCGGCGTCGATCCAGATCACCGCGACGTACGACTCGATCTGGTCGGTGTCGCCCGTGGCGTCCCGGAACCGGTCGACGGTCCCGGGCGCGATCGCGACCATGCCGATCGCGTAGGCGAGGCCGGCCACCGCCATGGCCCAGAGCAGAGCGACGGCCGTCGTGACGACGGCTGGCCGGGAGCCCGCCGGCGGCGCGGCGGCTGGCGGCTGGACGGCGGCATAGGACATCGATGGCTCCCGCGGGGTCGGATGGCCAAAACCTACCGCCTGCGCGGCCGTTACGTGGCCGGACCGGACCTCCCGAAGGTGGTCCGGTCCGTCATCGGCTCAGGCCGGGTCGGTCGGCGGCCGCTCCTGCCGGGTCGGCTGATCGTCCCCGCCGGCCGGCGGCTGGTCCCGGGGCGCCGGCTGATCGCTGGACGAGGGCTGATCGCTGGGCGAGGGCTGGTCAGCGCGCG
This sequence comes from Actinoplanes sp. NPDC024001, assembly GCF_040638955.1. Taxonomy (NCBI): domain Bacteria; kingdom Bacillati; phylum Actinomycetota; class Actinomycetes; order Micromonosporales; family Micromonosporaceae; genus Actinoplanes; species Actinoplanes sp. NPDC024001. The sequence goes on along the minus strand of NZ_JBEZZB010000015.1, from coordinate 77,389 downwards.
GCGGTGCGGCCCAGGGATCGCTGGCCGGGGATCCGCCGGTCGACGTCGGGTGATCGGGGTGGCCGGAAGCGTGACCACCGGGCCCGTAACCGTGGCCACCGGCCCCGTAACCGCCGGGCTGGCCCGGGTAGGGCGGCAGGCCCGGTGCCGGCTGGCCCGGCTGCCCGTACTGCTCCGGCGAACCGAGGTGCCCGGGCTGCTGCCCCGGCGGACCGTAGGCGCCGGGCGGACCATACGGGCTCTGCGAAGGCTGCGACGAGCCCGGCTGCCCCGGGTACGACGGAGGCGAGCTGGGCTGCCCGGGGTAAGCCGGGGGCGAGCTGGACTGCCCCGGATAGGCAGGCGGCGAGCTGGGCTGGCCGGGGTAGGGCGCCCCGGAGCTCGGCTGGCCCGGGTACGGCTGACCGTAGGCGGGGTTTCCGGGCTGACCGTAGGCCCCCGGCTGACCCGGATAGCCCGGCTGACCCGGGTAACCCGGCTGGCCCGGGTAACCCGGCTGGCCCGGATAGCCCGGCTGACCCGGGTAACCGGGCTGACCCGGGTAGCCCGGGTACGGAGCGCCCGGGTTCCAGACGGCGGCCGGCTTGCGGAAGTAGGCGTTCGACTGCGGCAGCGCCAGCAGGATGATGACGGCGATGAGGCCCACCACGGTGAACACGGTGAGCAGGGTCAGCACCGGCTCGTACCACCCCGGGAGGGTCCCGGCCAGGTCAGCCTCGAACTGCTGCTCGGACGGGCCGCCCTCGGTCGTGCTGGTGGTGACGGCGCCGGGCACCGAGTCGACCAGCGAGAGGGCGTTGCAGCAGAGCCCGATGCCGGCGAAGACCCAGGTGACGATCCGGGACGGGTTCTTACCCATGCCGTTGAAGATCGACAGGACGACCAGGCCCGCCGCGATGATCGCGTAGATCACCGCCACGACGATCATCGTCGCGGTGACCACGCCGGTCAGCTCGCTGTCGAACTCGGTGCCGCCGAAGGAGCTGGTGTAGGCGTCCTGCACGTCGCCCAGGGTCGCCAGCACCACGACCGCCATCAGCAGCTGTGCCGCCGCGATCCCGTAGAGCAGGAGCGACGAGATCGTCACGGTGACCGGCCTCGCCGGCCGCGGCGACGGCGCCGGATTTGGTGATGAATATGTAGGAACGGTCACACTGCCCTCCTCTAGATCCATTTACGGTATCGGTCGGGCGCCATATCCCGCGACCGGGCTTCACCGTCGGCGACGGTGTGGCAACATCGGGCGACGATGGCCCTAAACACCCCAAAAGGTCGCTCGTTCGGGGGGCGACATGGCTTCGTACGGCCACCTAAACTTCGATCCCGTGGCGTCCCGCTGGCAACCGGCTTCAGCGGCGGCCCCTGCCCGCACGAGTCGCCCGCCCCGCGCACAGACCGCCGGGGCCGAGGCAGACCGGCATCGGGCACCTTTCCCATTAGGCAGGCCGCGTGACCACGCCGCGGCCGCCCCAGACTCAAGGACCGGTGACTTCCATGCCCCACGCCGACACCCTCACCGTCGTTCACCATGACGACACCCGGACGAGATTCACTGACGTTCGCTATCAGCTTCACCGCGACGGGATACGGATCTGGTCCGCCGAGGGCGAGCACGCCATCACGGACATCCTGATGACCCACTCCTACCGGCATCGGGAGACGGAGCAGTAAAGAAAAGGGGGCCCGCGGGCCCCCTTTTCGTATCCCGATGATCAGCCGCGCCGGACCGCGAGGCCGTCCTTGGCCTCGCCCAGGTCGGTCACCACGGTGTCGCCGTCGCGGATCTCGCCGGCCAGCAGCGCCTTCGCCAGCTGGTCGCCGATCGCCGACTGGATCAGCCGGCGCAGCGGCCGGGCGCCGTAGATCGGGTCGTACCCGTGCTCACCCAGCCACTCCACGGCAGCCGGGGTGACCTCCAGCGCCAGGCGCCGGTCGGCGAGACGCGTGCGCAGCCGGGCGAGCTGGATGTCGACGATCGCGGTCAGGTCGTCCTTGGTGAGCGCGTGGAAGACCACGATGTCGTCCAGCCGGTTGAGGAACTCCGGCTTGAAGTGGGCCCGGACCGCGGCCAGCACCTCGTCGTGGCGTTCCGCGTCGCTCATCGTGAAGTCGGCGGTCGCCGAGCCGAGGTTCGAGGTGAGCACCAGGATGGCGTTGCGGAAGTCGACCGTCCGCCCCTGGCCGTCGGTCAGCCGGCCGTCGTCGAGCACCTGCAGCAGCAGGTCGAACACGTCCGGGTGGGCCTTCTCCACCTCGTCCAGCAACACCACGCTGTACGGCCGGCGGCGCACCGCCTCGGTGAGCTGGCCGCCCTCCTCGTAACCCACGTAACCGGGCGGGGCGCCGACCAGGCGGGCCACCGAGTGCTTCTCGCCATACTCACTCATGTCGATGCGTACCATGGCCCGCTCGTCGTCGAAGAGGAAGCCGGCCAGCGCCTTGACCAGCTCGGTCTTGCCGACGCCGGTGGGACCGAGGAAGAGGAAGCTGCCGGTGGGCCGGTCCGGGTCGGCGATGCCGGCCCGCGCCCGGCGGACCGCGCCGGCGACCGCGGCGATCGCCTCCTTCTGGCCGACCACCTTGGCCTGCAGCGACTCCTCCATGCGCAGCAGCTTGGCGGTCTCGCCCTCCATCATCCGGCCGGCCGGGATGCCGGTCCACGAGGAGACGACCTCGGCGATGTCGTCGGCGCCGACCTCCTCCTTGACCATCGGCGGCTCGGCGTCCTCCTCCGAGTCGGAGGCAGCCTGGATCTCCTTCTCCAGTGCCGGAATCACCTCGTAGAGCAGCTGGGACGCCTCCAGCAGCTCGCCGTCGCGCTGGGCACGCTCCTGTGCGGCGCGCGCCTCGTCGAGCTGCTTCTTGAGCTCACCGACCCGGTTCAGGCCGCCGCGCTCGCGCTCCCACCGGGCGTTCAGCGCGGTCAGATCCTCCTCGCGGTCGGCGAGGTCGGCCACCAGGCGCTCCAGCCGGGCCACCGAGGCCGGGTCGGTCTCCTTCTCCAGCGCGAGCTTCTCCACCCGCATCCGGTCGACCTGCCGCTGCAGCTCGTCCAGCTCGACCGGCCGGGAGTCGATCTCCATGCGCAGCCGGGAGGCGGCCTCGTCGATCAGGTCGATCGCCTTGTCCGGCAGGAACCGGTCGCTGATGTAGCGGTCGGAGAGGCTGGCGGCGGCGACCAGGGCGGCATCGGTGATCTGCACACGGTGATGCGCCTCATACCGGCCCTTGAGACCGCGCAGGATGCCGATGGTGTCCTCGACGGTGGGCTCGCCGACCACGACCGGCTGGAAGCGCCGCTCCAGAGCCGGGTCCTTCTCGATGTGCTCGCGGTACTCATCCAGGGTGGTGGCGCCGACCATGCGCAGCTCACCACGGGCGAGCATCGGCTTGAGCATGTTGCCGGCGTCCATCGAGCCCTCGCCCTTGCCGGCGCCGACGACCGTGTGCAGCTCGTCGAGGAAGGTGACGACCTGCCCGTTGGAGTTGCGGATCTCCTCCAGGACGCTCTTCAGCCGCTCCTCGAACTGTCCGCGGTACTGCGCGCCGGCGACCATCGCGCCGAGGTCGAGCGAGACCAGCTTCTTGTCGCGCAGCGTCTCCGGCACGTCGCCGGCCACGATGCGCTGGGCCAGGCCCTCGACGATCGCGGTCTTGCCGACGCCCGGCTCGCCGATCAGCACCGGGTTGTTCTTGGTGCGCCGGCTCAGCACCTGCACCACCCGGCGGATCTCGGCGTCCCGCCCGATCACCGGGTCGATCTTGCCGTCCCGGGCCAGCGCGGTCAGGTCGACGCTGTATTTCTCCAGCGCCTTGTAGGTCTGCTCGGGATCGGCCGTGGTGACCCGCCGATCGCCGCCGCGCACCTGCGGGAAGGCGGCGACCAGCGCGTCCTCGGTGGCGCCGGCCTCCTTGAGGGCCTGGCTCACCGCGCCGCCGACCCGGGCCAGACCGGCGAGCAGGTGCTCGGTCGAGACGAACTCGTCGCCGAGCGGCTTGGCGATCAGATCGGCCGAACCGATGGCGTTGACGAACTCGCGGGAGAGACTGGGCTCGACAGTGCTGGCGCCGCGCGCCGAGGGCAGTTGCTCGATCGCGCGGGCGGCGGCGCGGCGCACGTCCGCCGGGTTGGACCCGACGGCGCGCAGCAGCGCGGTCGCGGTGGACCCGCCGGTGTCCAGCAGTGAGAGCAGCATGTGCCACGGCTCCACCGTGGCGTGTCCGCGCCGACCCGCGTCGGCGACCGCCGCGGTGATCACTTCGCGGCTCTTGGTGGTCAGACGTTCGGTGTTCATCAGCTCCCCAAGACTTGAGCGCGTTCCGCTCAACTTTAGCGCGTCACCGCCGGCTCCGCGCCACGGTGACGGTCACCACCACACAGGTGGCGGGAAAGCCGAGGACCCGTACCGTAAGGAGTCGTGTCTCTGTCGCGGCGGTTCCTTCCCCTCGGCCTGATGTTCCTCGCCACCGGCATCGCCACCGCGGTGGTCGGACCGTTCCTCGGCCTGTTCCTGAGCACCGCGGTCGAGGCCAGCCCGATCCAGGTCACCCTCTTCCTGATGACCGCCTCGCTCTCCGGCGTGGCGGCGTCCTGGGCGATCGGCCGCGTCTCGGACCGCCGGCCGATGCGGCGCAAGCTGCTGATCATCGCCGCGCTCGCCGGCTGCGCCGGCGCCGGCCTCACCGCGTTCGTCCGCGATTTCTGGGTTCTGCTCGCGCTCACCGCGACGGCCACGGCCATTGCCGGGTCGCTCTTCCCCCAATCTTTCGCGTACGCACGACAGGCGCTCCAGCGGGACGATCCCGGGCGCGCCGCCATGGGCATCAGCACACTCCGCACGGTGTTCTCGGTCGCCTGGGTCGGCGGACCGACGCTGGCCGCCTTTCTCGTGGAGGCCGGCGACTTCCGCTACGTCTACGGCAGCGCAGCCGTCATGTACCTGGTGGCGGCGCTCGTGGCGGTGCTCTGGCTGCCCGAGGTCGAGGCCCCGGCGGCGCCTCAGGGCCGCGAGACCGTCTCGGCTCGTGCCCCACGGGTGATCTTCCCGATCCTCCTGGGCTTCACCCTGTTGCAAACCTCGATGGTGCTCGGCGTCCAGGCGATGCCGCTGTTCGTGAGCACCGAGCTGGACGGCTCGATCGGCGACGCCGGCCTGATCCTCGGGCTCTGCGCCGCGCTGGAGATCCCACTGATGCTTGGTTTCGGTGCGCTCTCCACCCGCGTCCCGCTGCGCCGGATGATCCTGGTCGGCGCCGTCTGCGGCATCGTCTATCAGGCGCTGGCGTGGTCGGCCACGTCGGTGTGGATGCTGGCCGCCGCGCAGATCCCCAACGCCATCCTGATCGCCGCGGTCTCCGGCCTGGGCATCTCCTACATCCAGGACATGATGCCGCGGTTCCCCGGCCGGGCCACCACGATGTTCACCAACATCTTCCCGATCGGGCAGATCCTGGCCGCACCGCTGTTCGGCCTCGCCCAGGAGTTCGGCTTCCGCCTCGCGTTCGGGCTGAACCTCGGCCTGAGCGTGCTCGGTCTGCTCCTGCTGATCGCGTTCCGGCCGCCGGTGATCGCCCGGGAACTCCCCGAAGTTGACCAAAAATTGGCTGCTGAACAGGTGTAATACGACCGCGCGGCACGAAACAGGCAGCTTGCGGGCTAACGTTGGCGTCGTGCGCGTACGGGTGGAACAGACTCCGCTGCCGGGAATCGGCGTCCGCCATGACCTGGTGACCTCATCAGGGCGGACGGTCGGGGTGGTCTCACACCGCAACGGCCGCCGTGACCTGGTCCTGTACGACGTGGACGATCCCGATTCGAGTCTGGCCTCGATCCCGCTCACCGACGACGAGGCGGAGGCTCTTGCCGACGTCCTCGGCGCCTCGCTGATGCTGGGTCAGCTCGCCGGCCTGCGGCAACAGGCGGCCGGTCTGCTCACCGAGCAGATCGCCCTGCCCGCCGGTTCCCCGTTCGTGGGCCGCAAGCTGGGCGACACCCGGACCCGGAGCCGCACCGGCGCCTCCATCGTGGCCGTGCTGCGCGATCGTGACGTGATCGCCTCACCCGGTCCCGCGTTCAAGTTCGAGGCGAACGACGTGGTGGTGGCGGTCGGCACGCGCAAGGGTCTGGACGGCGTCACCGCCATCCTGGCCGGCGACGACGACGGCTGAGCGTCGTGGATCACCACACGACGATCCTGCTCATCGAGATCGGCGCGCTCCTGTTCGGCCTCGGCATGCTCGGTCGCCTGGGCCGCCGCTTCGGCCTCTCCCCGATCCCGCTCTACCTGCTGGCCGGCCTGGCGTTCGGTCAGGGCGGTGTCATCCCGCTCTCGGCCAGCGAGGAGTTCATCGGCATCGGCGCCAGCATCGGCGTGATCCTGCTGCTGGTGATGCTCGGCCTGGAGTACTCCGCCGACGAGCTCGTCGACAACCTGCGCTCGGCGGCCCCGGCCGGTCTGATCGACATGCTGCTGAACGCGCTGCCCGGTGCGGCGTTCGCGCTGCTGCTCGGCTGGGGCTGGGAGGCGGCCCTGGTGCTGGCCGGCATCACCTGGGTCTCCTCGTCCGGCGTGATCGCGAAGGTGCTCGGCGACCTGGGCCGGGTGGGTAACCGGGAGACCCCGGTGATCCTCTCGGTGCTGGTGATCGAGGACCTGGCGATGGCCTTCTACCTGCCGATCGCCACCGCGGTGCTGGCCGGGTCGGGCCTGATCCCCGGGCTCAGCACGCTCGGCGTCGCGGTGGTCACGGTGATCGCGGTGCTGGTCGTGGCGATCCGGTACGGCGGCGAGATCAGCCGTTTCATGTCGGTCAAGGACCCGGAGGCACTGCTGCTCAGCGTCCTCGGCATGACGCTGTTCATCGCGGGCGTGGCCGGTGAGCTGAAGGTGTCCGAGGCGGTCGGCGCCTTCCTGGTCGGCATCGCGCTCTCCGGCCCGGTGGCGCACCACGCGACGCAGATCCTCTCGCCGCTGCGCGATCTCTTCGCCGCGGTGTTCTTCGTCTTCTTCGGACTCTCCACGAACCCGGCGGACATGCCACCGGTCCTGCTCCCCGCGCTGGGCCTGGCCGTGCTGACCATGCTGACCAAGGTGGGCACCGGCTATCTGGCCGCCAAGCGGGTGGGCATCGCCCTGCCCGGCCGGCTCCGGGCCGGTCTGGCGCTGATGCCCCGCGGTGAGTTCTCGGTCGTCATCGCCGGCCTCGCGGTCGCCTACGGGGTGGATCCCCGGCTCGCCCCGCTCGCCACCGCGTACGTCTTGATCACCGTGGTGACCGGGCCGATGCTGGCGCGGCTGCCGGACTACCGGTGGTTCAAGGAGCTGGTCCGGCGCCGGATGGCGGCTCAGCAACAGGCCGCAAAACCGCTGCCGTCCCCGGAGTGACCTGCGTCTCCATAGAGAAAGCCTAAAGTTACTGTCCAGTATCTGAATGTGAGTCCTTGACGCTTCCCTAGACACACGGAGCGCGCTACCGTTGCGCGGCGACGACTCAGAGTATTGGGATGTTCGACACTTGCGACGGGCTGTGTGAGGCCGGTCGCACGCTGTCAACGGTTGAGTGAGGCGGCGGCGTGAGCGTGCGAGAAGCGACATTCCTCGGATTCGGCAATCCCGTGGATCCCCGGCCGGATGAGCTGCAGTCCTGGGCATACAACCCCGATTCGGTCCCCCTGAGCAGCATGCCGAAGGACTGGGACCTGTTGATCGCGGGCGATGTCCTGGGCCCGACCCTGTTCGAGCTGGCCATGGACCGGCAGTGCCCGGCGCGGCGATTCGCGCAGCACTGCATGTACATCTACGCCGCCGACGGCGTGCGACAGAACGCGAGCGGCCAGCGCAAGCGCCGGCTGAAGAAGTTCGTGGAGCGCGCCGAGGAGGTCGGCGACGAGCCGATGCAGATCTGGGCGCACAACTGTCGCGTCCTGATGACCCGGCCCGAACTGTTCGATCACCACGACTGGATGGAGGGCGGCCTGGTCCGCCACCCGCGGCGGCTCGGTCTGTTCAACCGACGCTGACCACGCTGGGTATCCATCTGATCACTACAAGTTGTAACGGCGGCCCCTCCCGAGAGGGGGCCGCCGTTATTCATCTGTCCGCCGAGCGGCGCGGCCGCCACACCACGAGCGCCGTCGAGTGGGTCTCCTGGCGCACCAGGTCCCGCCCGGAGTACGGACTGCTCATCGCCTCCAGCTGCGCGATCCGCGCGTAAGCCTCGTCGAGCTGCTGCTCCAGCTCGGCCACCCGCTGCTGCAGGTCGCCGACGAGCTGTTCCAGGCCGATGATGCGCTTGATGCCGGCCAGGTTGACGCCGTCCTCCTGGCTGAGCCGCTGCACCTCACGGAGCAGCGCGACATCCCGCTCGCTGTAACGCCGGCCGCCACCGCCGGCCCGGCCAGGTTGCACCAGTCCGAGCCGGTCGTACTGCCGGAGGGTCTGCGGGTGCATCCCGGCGAGCCGGGCGGCCACCGAGATGATCAGGACCTTCGCGTCGGAGGCCTGTTCCGTCGAGATGCTGATCTCTTCATACATGTGCCACCTCCCGAAAGGGGTCCTAACCGGCTCGGCGCAGACGTGCGTCGAGCCGCTCCCGCGCCGGCGGCGGGGTGAGCTTCGCGAACTTCTCCAACGCGTCCCGGGCCTCGCCGGTGACGCCGGCCGGGATCTGAACCTCCACGGTGACGATCAGGTCACCCGCCTGCGCCTCCTTGCGGACCACACCCTTGCCCCGGGCGCGCAGCTTGCGGCCGCTCGGGGTGCCCGGTGGCACCCGCAGGGTGACCGGGCTGTCCAGGGTGGGAACCCGCAGATCGGTGCCGAGCACGGCCTCGGCGACCGTGATCGGGACGGTCAGCGTCAGGTCGTCGCCGCTGCGCCCGAACAGATCGTCGGGCCGCACCTTGACCTGCACATAGAGGTCGCCGGCCGGGCCGCCACGATCGCCCGGCTCGCCCCGGCCGCTGAGCCTGATCCGCTGGCCGTCGGCCACGCCGGCCGGGAAGCGCACGTTGATCGTGCGGGTCTTGGTGACCCCGCCCGAACCCCGGCACTCCGGGCACTTCTCGTCCACGATGCTGCCCGAGCCCTGGCAGTCCCGGCACGGCTCGGAGAAGCTGAACGAGCCCTGGTTGCTGGAGATCAGCCCGGTCCCGTGACACTTCGGACAGGACCGCGGCGTGGTGCCGGGTTTGGCACCCGAGCCCCGGCAGGTGTCACAGGCGCCCGGAGTGCGCAGGGTCAGCGGCAGCGTCGTGCCGCGGACCGCCTGGGCGAAGTCCAGCGTCACCTCGGTCTCGACGTCCCGGCCACGCTGCGGGCCACGCCGCGCCGGGCCGGCTCCCCCGGCGCCGCCGCCGGAGAAGATCGAGCTGAAGATGTCGGAGAAGCCGCTGCCGCCGAAGCGGCGGTCGGCACCCGCGGCACCCGCACCGGAGAAGCCTCCGAACAGGTCCGACGGGTCGAACTGGGCGCCACCGCCGCCGCCGGTGCGGGCACCCCGGCGGAACGCGCCCGAGCCGAACAGGGAGCGCATCTCGTCATACTCTTTGCGCTTCTTGTCGTCGGCGAGCACGTCGTAGGCCTCGGACGCCGCCTTGAACTTCTCCTCCGCCTCCTTGTTGCCAGGGTTGCGGTCGGGATGCAGATCCCGGGCGAGCTTCCGGTAAGCCTTCTTGATCTCGTCGGGTGAGGCGGACTTGGGTACGCCGAGCACGGCGTAGAAGTCCTTCTCGAGCCAGTCCTTCGAGCTCATTCAGTCCACCTCCTCCTCGACTCGACTGGTCGGGTGAGGCCCCGCCCACCGGCGAACCGGCGGGCGGGGCACAAGTGCTTCACTCCGGATCGGCCACCGCGACCATCGCCGGGCGCAGCAACCGCTCGCCCAGCGTGTAGCCCCGGCGCATCACCTCGACGCAGGTCGGTTCCGTGACGTCGGCGGACGTCTGGTGCGCGACCGCCTCGTGGCGGTTCGGGTCGAAGGGGTCGCCCTTCTCGCCGAACGCGACCAGTCCGAGCTTGCCGGTCGCCGCGGTGAGCTGCTCCGCCACCGAGGCGAACGGCCCGACCAGATCGCCGTGCTCGCGGGCCCGGTCGATGTCGTCGAGCACCGGCAGCAGCGCGGTGAGCACCGCGCCGGTGGTCTGCTCGGCGGCCGCACCACGATCGCGGTCCACCCGCTTGCGGTAGTTCGCATACTCAGCGGTCACGCGCTGCAGGTCGTGCGTCCGCTCGTCGAGCTCGCCCCGCAGCGCCGCCAGCTCGGCACCGAGACCGGGCTTCTCCTCGGACACCGCAGTCTCGTCCTCCTCCTCGGGGGCGCGGTGCGCACCCGCCGGCTTCGCCGGCTTCTCCTCGGCGGGAGTCTCCTCGGCCGTCGTATCGATCTCGCCCTGGATGACTTCCCGCTCGGTCGCCGGACCGTCGTTCTCGTCGTCCCTGGCACTCACTTCTTGTCGTCCTCCACGATCTCGGCGTCGACCACGTCGTCGCCACCCGCAGCCGGACCGGCACCGGGCGCGTCACCCGGGGCGCCGGCGCCGCCCGGAGCGGCCTGCGGCGTCTCGCCACCCTGCGAGTAGAGCAGCGAGCCGGCCTCCTGGGAGACCTGGGACAGCCGCTCGTGCGCCGACTTGATCTTCTCGATGTCGGTGCCGCCGAGCGCGCCACGCAGCTCGCCGAGCGCCTCGCTGATCTTGTTCTTGCTGTCCTCGGGGAGCTTGTCGCCGCTCTCCGCCAGGAACTTCTCGGTCTGCCACTGCAGCTGCTCGGCCAGGTTGCGGGTCTCCGCGTCCTCGCGGCGCTTCTTGTCGTCGTCCGCGTGGTCCTGGGCGTCGCGCATCATGCGCTCGATGTCTTCCTTCGGCAGCGCGGAGCCGCCGGTGATCGTCATCTTCTGCTCCTTGCCCGTGCCCAGGTCCTTGGCGGACACGTGCACGATGCCGTTCGCGTCGATGTCGAAGGAGACCTCGATCTGCGGCACGCCGCGGGGGGCCGGCGCGATGCCGCTGAGCTCGAAGGTGCCGAGCTTCTTGTTGTACGCCGCCATCTCGCGCTCACCCTGGTAGACCTGGATCAGCACGGAGGGCTGGTTGTCGTCGGCCGTGGTGTAGACCTCGGAGCGGTGCGCCGGGATGGTGGTGTTGCGCTCCACCAGCTTGTGCATGATGCCGCCCTTGGTCTCGATGCCCAGCGACAGCGGGGTGACATCGAGCAGCAGGACGTCCTTGACCTCGCCCTTGAGCACGCCGGCCTGGAGGGCGGCGCCGACGGCGACGACCTCGTCCGGGTTGACGCCCTTGTTCGGGTCGCGGCCGGTCAGGCTCTTCACCAGCTCGGTCACCGCCGGCATCCGGGTCGAGCCGCCGACCAGGATGACGTGGTCGATGTCGGAGAGCTTGACGTCGGCGTCCTTGATCGCGGACTCGAACGGGCCCTTGCAGCGGTCCAGCAGGTCCTGCGTCATGCGCTGGAACTCGGCCCGGGACAGCGAGGTGTCCAGGTGCAGCGGGCCGTTCGCCCCGGCCGTGATGTAGGGCAGGTTGATGCTGGTGGTGGTGGCGGCGGAGAGCTCGATCTTCGCCTTCTCGGCCGCCTCGCGCAGACGCTGGAGGGCCATCTTGTCCTGCGAGAGGTCGATGCCGTGCTCGCCGCGGAAGGTCTTGACCAGGTGGTCGATGATCCGCTGGTCCCAGTCGTCGCCGCCCAGGTGGTTGTCACCGGAGGTCGACTTCACCTCGATGACGCCGTCGCCCAGCTCCAGCAGGGAGACGTCGAAGGTGCCGCCACCGAGGTCGAAGACCAGGACGGTCTGCTCCTTGGAACCCTTGTCCAGGCCGTAGGCGAGAGCGGCCGCGGTCGGCTCGTTCACGATCCGCAGGACGTTCAGACCGGCGATCTCGCCGGCTTCCTTGGTGGCCTGGCGCTGCGCGTCGTTGAAGTAGGCCGGGACGGTGATCACCGCGTCGGTGATCGTCTCGCCCAGGTAGGCCTCGGAGTCGCGCTTCAGCTTCATCAGCACCCGCGCGGAGATCTCCTGCGGGGTGTACTTCTTGCCGTCGATGTCCATCGACCAGTTGGTGCCGATCTCACGCTTCACCGAACGGATGGTCCGGTCGGGGTTCGTCACCGCCTGACGCTTGGCGACCTCACCGACGAGCACCTCGCCGTTGCGGGCGAAGGCGACGATCGACGGCGTCGTCCGGGCGCCCTCCGCGTTGGCGATGACGGTGGGCTCGCCTCCTTCCAGAACGGTGACGCAGGAGTTCGTGGTGCCGAGGTCGATGCCGACCGCACGTGCCATGGTGGTCCTCGCTTAAAGCTGGATACAGGGTTGAGTGGAACAGACTCAATGATGCCACGGCGACGCCAGCCGTCAAATCGAAGTTGAGTCGATGAGGCGCAAGCCAGCGCTTGAGACAGGTGGTGCGGAAATCACCTACATACCTGTCAGGTCACGGCATACCAGGACCCGTTGTCCTGGATGCATAGATCGTGCACGCTTTACCCGTGACTGGGCTGTCCCGCAGCGGAAAACCGAAGGAAAAACCGCGATGACGCAAGGAGACGCGGTTGGTCCGTCGGCCCTTTCCGCCGTCCCCGCCGTATCGGATGAGAAAGACCAGGTCAGTGTGGCCGCGAGTGGCCCATCAGAGCGTACGGGGACGGGACGGACGCGTCCGGTGAACAACGGAAACGGCACCGAACCGGTGGAGCCCCCGCCCGCCGTCAGCCGGCTCGCAGCGGCCCTCAGCGGCCTGCGGTCGGCACTCGGCGCTGTCTCGTACCCCTTGGTCATGCCCTCGGCGGAGGAGGCCCGGCGGGTCGGCACAGCCCTGCGCGCCCAGGTCGACGACTATCTGCTGCCCCGCCTCGCCCGGCTCGACGCACCCCTGCTCGTGGTGGTCGGCGGCTCGACCGGTGCGGGCAAGTCGACCCTGGTCAACAGCCTGGTCCAGGCCCCGGTGAGCAGCGCCGGCGTGCTCCGGCCGACCACCCGCTCCCCGGTGCTGGTCACCCATCCGGACGACGTGGGCTGGTTCGGCCGAGGTGGCCTGCTGCCCGGCCTCACCCGGACCGGCGAGCCCAGCACCGATCCGAACGCGCTGCAGGTGGTGCCGGCCCCGACCATCGGTCCCGGCCTGGCCCTGCTCGACGCGCCCGACGTCGACTCGGTGGTGGACCACAACCGCAAGCTGGCGGCCCAGCTGCTGGCCGCGGCCGACCTCTGGCTCTTCGTCACCACCGCCGCGCGGTACGCCGACGCGGTCCCCTGGGAGCTGCTGAAGACCGCCCGGCTGCGCGGCACCGTGATCGCGCTGGTGCTCGACCGGGTGCCGGTCGACGCGGCCGCCGAGGTCTCCGCGCACCTGGGCGAGATGCTCACCGCACACGACCTCGGCGCGGCGCCGCTGTTCGTGCTGCCCGAGACCGAGCTGGACGAGCGCGGGCTGCTGCCGGACTCGGCGGTCGGCCCGATGCGGCTGTGGTTCGCCAAGCTGGCGGTGGACGCCAACGCCCGCGCCACGGTGGTGCGGCAGACCCTGGACGGCGCGCTCGGCGCCCTCGCGCCCGCCCTCACCGGGCTGGCCGACGCGGCCGACGAGCAGACCCGGACGGCACAGCACCTGGACGAGCGGGTCGAGGCGGCGTACCGGAACGCGCGCCGGACCACCGAGGAGGGTTTGCAGGACGGCCGCCTGCTCCGCGGTGAGGTGCTGGCCCGCTGGCAGGAGTTCATCGGCACCGGCGACTTCCTGCGCAGTCTCGAGTCGAGGGTGGGACACCTGCGCGACCGGCTGATAGCCGCGGTGACCGGTCGTCCGGCCCCCGGCCGCAACCTGCAGATCGCGATGGAGTCCCAGCTGGTCACGCTGCTGCGCGGGGTCGCCGCGGACGCCGCCGAGCAGGCCTACTCGGCCTGGCAGGCACACCCGGCCGGGGCCGGCCTGCTCGTGCCCGAGCTGCAGCGGGCCTCCGCCGACCTGCCGCAGCGCGCCGACCGGCTGGTCCGCGACTGGCAGCAGTGGGTGCTCGACCTGGTCCGCCGGGAGGCCGCCGACAAGCGCACGGTCGCCCGCGGCGCGGCGTACGCGGTGAACGGCGCCGGCCTCGCGGTGATGATCGCGGTGTTCACCACCACCGCGTTCATCCCGACCGGCCTGGAGGTCGCCGCCGGCGCCGGCAGCGCGGTCGCCGCCCAGAAGGTGCTGGAGGCCGTCTTCGGCGACCAGGCGATCCGGACGCTCGCCACCCGGGCCCGGACCGAGCTGCTGACCCGGGTGGAAGAGTTGCTGCAGGTCGAGGCCGCGCGATACACCGAGCGGACCGCGGCCGTGCGCCTCGAGGTGGAGCCCGGCACGCTGCTGCGCCAGGCCGCGGTCGAGGTGGAGGAAGCTCGGAAGGAACTCGCGTTGACCGGATCGGGGTCATGAGTCTGGTGGAAAAGGTCGTGTCCGACATCGCTGATCGCGACCGGGTGGACGCCGAGGACCTGGCACGGAGGCTGGACGCGCTGTCCCGGTTCCTGCGGGTGGCCGGTCCGTACCTGCCGGACGGTGAACTGGTCGCGGCGCACACCCTGGTGGAACGCGCGGGCAACCGGCTCGCGCTCTCCCTGGACCACACCGTGGTGGCGCTCGCCGGCAGCACCGGCAGTGGCAAGTCCAGCCTGTTCAACGCGCTGGCCCGGTTCAAGCTGTCCCAGGTCGGCGTGCGCCGGCCGACCACCGGCACCGCGCACGCCTGCGTGTGGGGCCCGCTGGAGCCGGCGAACCGGCTGCTGGACTGGGTGGGTGTGCTGCCCCGGCAACGGTTCGTCCGGGAGAGCGCCCTGGACGGCGACGACGAGGCCGCGCTGCGCGGGCTGGTCCTGCTCGACCTGCCCGACTTCGACTCGGTGGAACGCACCCACCGGCTGGAGGTGGACCGGCTGCTCGGCCTGGTCGACCAGATCGTCTGGGTGGTCGACCCGCAGAAGTACGGCGACCGGATCCTGCACCAGGCGTACCTGTCGCAGTTCAGCGCGCACGCCGGGGTGACCATCGTGGTGCTGAACCAGGCCGACCGGCTCAGCCCCGGCGACACCGAGGTGGTCCTGGGCGACCTGACCCGGCTGCTCGACGAGGACGGGCTGGGCGGCACGCCGGTGCTGGCCAGCTCGGCGAAACAGCCGGGCATGCTCAAGGACCTGCGGGAGGCGCTGGAGAAGACGGTCGCCGACCGGCAGGCAGCGCTGCTGCGGCTCGCCGCCGACCTGGAGACGGTCAGCGAGGAACTGGCCGCCATGATCGGGCCACCGGCCGCCGAGGACGAGGTGGACCGCAGCACCGTGCGGCAGCTGGCCGACTCGCTGGCGGCCTCCGCCGGGGTGCCCGCGGTCGCCGACGCCACCGCGGCCGCCTACCGGCACCGGGCCGCGGCCGCGACCGGCTGGCCGCTCGTCCGGGGTCTGCGCCGGCTGCGGCCGGACCCGCTGCGCCGGCTGCACCTGGGTGAGGCGCCCCAGACCGACGCCGTCTCCACCGACATCGTCCCGCGGACCTCGGTGCCGGCCGCCGACGCCGCGCAGAAGTCCGCCGTGGGCCTCACCGTCCGGGCGGTCGCCACGCGCGCCGCGGCGCCGCTGCCGGAGATCTGGTCGCCGGCGATCAACACGGCCGCGCGGTCGCGGTCGGCCGATCTGCCCGACGCTCTGGACCGGGCGGTCGCCAAGACCGATCTGGGCATGGAGCGCACGCCGATCTGGTGGCGGGCGGTCGGGCTGCTGCAGTGGCTCTTCCTCGCCACCGCCGGAGCCGGCCTGGCCGGGCTGATCGTGGGGTACGCGCTGCGTGCCCTCGGGCTGCCCGAGATCGACTATCCGGAGGTCGGCACGGTCGCGCTGCCGACGGTTCTGCTTCTCGGCGGGCTGCTGGCCGGGCTGCTGCTGTGGCTGCTGCTGAAACCGCTCATCGCGGCGGGTTCCCGGCGGGCCCGGCGGCGCGCCGAGCAGCGTCTGCGGGCGGCCGTCACCGAGGTGGGACGGACCTACGTGGTCTCGCCGGTCCGTGAGGTGCTGAACGCGTACGCCCAGGCGAGGGAAGCACTGGGCGTCGTGCGCGCGGAGTAGGTCGGGGGCATGCCGCGGGCGTACGCTCGCGGCATGCCGGCAACCCCGACCGCGTACGAGGCAGTGCTGCACGCGGCCCGCGACGTCACCAAGCTGGGCTGCGCCATGGACGCCGAGATGCTCGGCGCCGCCCTGCTCGGCAGCGTCTACTCGGTCGCGTCCGACGACCGCGCCGAGGCGGTCCGCGACTTCGTCGGCCGCTTCCTGACCGCGACCGACCAGCGGGACACGCCCGAGGCGACCACCATCCGCGAGGTCTTCGCCGCCCTGGTGCCGGACGCCGACGGCGCCACCGAGGTGGGGCACGACGCGCACGCGCCGTCCTGGGTCACCCAGCTGGGGCGGGTCCGGCCCACCGGCTGTTATGCCTATGGCGACGTGTACGGCGACCAGACCTCCTACCTCGCCACCTTCGCGTACGAGGACACTGTGGACGGCGGCCCGGAGCACGCGGTGGTGGCGCTGGTCGACCACAACATCGGCATCACGAAGGACGTCTTCGTGGCCGGGTCGGCCGGCATTCTGCTGCAGCAGGTGCGGTCGATCTGCGCGGGCGACGAGCTGATCTGGTTCCGCACCGAGGACCCGGGCCGGCTGCGCGACGAGGTGGACCGCTATCTGCAGGTCACCGACGAGCTCAGCGAGCTGCCCGCGGACGGCTCGCTGGCCACCGACCGGGCACTGGCCGGCGCTCGCCTGTCGCTGCTGCCGGCGCCGACCACCCCGCCGCTCGCCGAGCCCGGTGGCCCGCAGGCCACCGACCTGACCCGGGACTTCCTCGGCTCACCGGAGGCGGCCCGGTTCGGCCTGACCGGGTCCACGGTGCCGCCGGTCGACAACGCGTCGCTGGACTTCTGTGTGAGCCTGCTGCTGGATCACGCGGCCACCCTGCCCGGAGCCGACCTGCTGCGCTGGAGCCCGACGGTCGCCGAGCTGTTCCTGCTGGACTGGGTGCACCGCCGCGCGGTGCTGGACATGGACGACGCGGCGATGCTGCCCCGGGTGGTGCGGGCCTGGTCGGCGTTCTCGACCCGCAAGCGCGGGCTGCCCGCGGCGGCGGTCACCGAGACCGAAACCGCGATGGAGGAGCTGATCCCGGAGTTCGCCCGGCTCTACACCACCGGCGAGCGGCGCAGCCCGGCGACGGCCGCGGTGGCGCAGCTCATCGCCGAGGGTGTCGACCCGAGCGACACCGCCGCGATCGACGCCTGGCTGGAGGCCAACCGCGACGAGTGACCGTCAGCGGTGATTGGCCCGGTGCTCGTCGTGCGGATCGGCGTGGTGCCGCCCGACGCGGGTGCTGCGCTGCCAGCCCGGCTCCCACTCCTCGGCCCGGTGCACCCCGCGGTACGGCCGGTTGCGGTGCTCGTCGGTGCGCTGCGGGATCATCGAGCGGCGCACGTTGCCGCCCCCTCCGGCGTAGCTGCGTTCGAGGATGCGGGCGGCTCGGATGTTCTGTGGGCGTTCGGTCACCGCTGACCTCCGGCTGGATGAGTTGTGGACAGTGGAGCGCGGCGGGCCGTCGGCGGGCGGAGCGACCGGGGCGGTGCGCTCGGCCCGGCGCCGGGACCCGGGCTCCGGAACCGCGGCGTCCTCGCAGGGACGACGCCGTGCGGGGTGCGGCTCGTCCGGTGCCGGGGTGTCATGCCGTGATCGCGGGTGTTCGTCCTGTTCGGACGGCACCTCGGGCAGGTCGGGGAGAGTCGGGAAGTCGGCCGGCGGCTTCGGCCGGGAGACGTCGGTGTCC
Organism: Actinoplanes sp. NPDC024001; assembly: GCF_040638955.1. NCBI lineage: Bacteria > Bacillati > Actinomycetota > Actinomycetes > Micromonosporales > Micromonosporaceae > Actinoplanes > Actinoplanes sp. NPDC024001. Next base: position 59,535 of record NZ_JBEZZB010000015.1, on the reverse strand, counting down.
TCCGGCACGACCGGGAGATCGGGCACCTTCGGCAGATCAGAGACAACCGGGCGCTCAGGCGCGACGGGACGATCGTGCACGGCACGGCGCCGAGGAACCGCAGCCGCGGCCAATTTCGCCTTTGTCCGTTTTAACCGTTTCGGCGGCTCAGAAACGGCATCGGCATCATCACGACGGCGCTCCCACCGCTCCGGCTCGATCACCTTCTGATCGCGATCCACCCGCCGCTTTGAATGATCTTTTTCGGACGAATCCGCGGTATCGGCGGGCGCCGGGGAAACCGTCGGCGACGGCCGGACCGGCCCGGCGACCGGCGGCGGCAGGAACGGCGCGTCCAGCGCACCGGGACGGTCCCCGCCGGAGATCTCGTTGGAGCCGGCGGTGATCACGGCAAGCGTGGGCACCGAGGCCAAGCCCACCAGCAGGACGACCATGAGCACGTAGCGACGGGTCGGCCCGGAGAAGCCGAGATCCTCGCGGTAGACCCCGTTCAGCCGCTTGCGGAGCACCTTGAGTGGCGGCACGAGACCGTCGTCGTCAGGCAGGTGCGGCACGCGGAATCCCTCCAGCGAAAGGTCAACTCGGATCCGTCTCGGTCGAAGAGATGAACGACGCATGGGCGATTCGGCAGCGGTGCCCGGGGGCCATTCGTACCACCGGGCGCGCACAAAAACCGCCAAAGCGGACAAATACCCTTAACGATGCGTCAAGAGAAATCTGTTTTCGTGATCCACGCAGTATGTAATCGCGGTCACTCCCTCTGTCAGGATGGGATCGACGGCACCGCCGCCGTCGCCTTCCGCCACCAAGCGGGGCCACGGCGGGCCGTCCCGGCAGGGGCACGGCACCTGTCGGAGCAAGCCGCGCGGCAACCCCCACCCGGGTCAGGCGCGGTGACCCCCGCGGTTCAGCCGCGCGGCCGGGAGACACCCGACGCGGGCGAATAGATGAATCAGGAGACACGGATGGCGAAAGGCGAGAGCACTGCCGGCAGCGATGTCCCGGCCGGCGGCTTCGTCCAACTGCTGACCCCCGACGGGGAACGCGTCGACAGCGTCACCACCGCTGACGGGACGACGTACTCCGTCGACTTCACCGACGAGGAGTACCGGGGTCTCTACCGGGACCTGGTGACGGTGCGCCGGCTCGACGCCGAGGCGGTCGCCCTGCAGCGGCAGGGCGAGCTGGGCATCTGGGCCAGCCTGCTCGGGCAGGAGGCCGCACAGGTCGGTTCCGGGCGCGCGCTGCGCCCGCAGGACATGGCGTTCCCGACCTACCGCGAGCACGGTGTTCTCTACTGCCGCGGCATCGACCCGATCATGCCGTTCGGCCTGTTCCGCGGCGTCGACCAGGGCGGCTGGGATCCGAACGAGTTCAAGTTCAACACCTACACCATCGTGATCGGCTCGCAGACGCTGCACGCGACCGGCTACGCGATGGGCGTCACGATGGACGGCAAGACCGGTTCGCCCGACGGCGAGGCCGTGATCGCGTACTTCGGTGACGGCGCGACCAGCCAGGGCGAGGTCAACGAGTCGTTCGTCTGGTCCGGTGTCTTCAACGCCCCGATCGTCTTCTTCTGTCAGAACAACCAGTACGCGATCTCCGAGCCGCTGGAGCGCCAGACCCGCGTCCCGCTCTACCAGCGCGCGGGTGGCTACGGCTTCCCCGGCATCCGGGTCGACGGCAACGACGTGCTGGCCACCTACGCGGTGACCCGCGCGGCGCTGGACAACGCCCGCAACGGCCAGGGCCCGACCCTGATCGAGGCGTACACCTACCGGATGGGTGCGCACACCAGCTCGGACGACCCGACCCGCTACCGGATCGCCAGCGAGGTCGAGTCGTGGAAGGCGAAGGACCCGATCAGCCGGCTCAAGGCCTTCCTCGGCAAGCAGCAGATCGCCACCGGCGACTTCTTCGACGAGGTCGACGCGACCGCCCAGAAGCAGGCCCTCGACCTGCGGGAACGGGTGCTGGCGATGCCTGATCCCGAACCGGTCGCACTCTTCGACCACGTCTATCCGAACGGATCGCCGGAGATCGACGCGCAGCGCGCCGCGTTCGCCGAGTACCAGGCTTCGTTCGAGGGGAGTGGGCACTGATGACCGAGACCATCACCCTGGGCAAGGCCCTCAACCACGGCCTGCGCCGGGCCCTGGAGAACGACTCCAAGGTCGTCATCATGGGCGAGGACGTCGGCAAGCTCGGCGGCGTCTTCCGGATCACCGACGGCCTGCAGAAGGACTTCGGCGAGGACCGGGTCATCGACACCCCGCTCGCCGAGGCCGGCATCATCGGCACCGCGGTCGGCCTGGCCATCCGCGGATACCGGCCGGTCTGCGAGATCCAGTTCGACGGGTTCGTCTTCCCGGCGTACAACCAGATCGTCGCCCAGGTGGCGAAGATGCACTACCGCTCCAAGGGCAAGGTGCGGCTGCCGATCGTCATCCGGATCCCCTACGGCGGCGGCATCGGCGCGGTCGAGCACCACTCCGAGTCCCCCGAGGCATACTTCGCGCACACCCCCGGCCTCAAGGTCGTGACCTGCGCGAACCCCGCCGACGCGTACTCGATGATCCAGCAGGCGATCCTCTCCGACGACCCGGTCGTCTTCTTCGAGCCGAAGCGGCGTTACTGGGAGAAGGGCGAGGTCGACCTCGGCGGGGACCTCACGAAGGCGTTCCCGCTGCACGCGGCCCGGGTGGCCCGGGCGGGCACGGACGCGACGCTGCTGGCGTACGGTCCGATGGTCCGGGTCGCGCTGGACGCGGCCGCCGCCGCGGCCGAGGACGGCCGCAACCTGGAGGTCATCGACCTGCGCACGCTGTCGCCGGTCGACTATCCGGTGATCTTCGAGTCGGTCAAGCGGACCGGCCGCGCGGTCGTCGTCCACGAGGCGCCCGGCAACATCGGCCTCGGCGCCGAGCTCGCCGCCCGGATCACCGAGGAGTGCTTCTACTCACTCGAGGCGCCGGTGCTGCGGGTGACCGGCTATGACACGCCGTACCCGGCGGCGCGCCTGGAGGAGGAGTACCTGCCCGACCTGGACCGGGTGCTGGACGCCGTCGACCGCGCGTTCGGCTGGTGACGCCGATGTCGCGGATCAAGGAGTTCAACCTGCCCGACCTCGGTGAGGGACTGACCGAGGGCGAGATCCTGGCCTGGCTGGTCAAGGTCGGCGACACGATCGAGCTGAACCAGCCGATCGTCGAGGTGGAGACCGCGAAGGCGGCCGTCGAGATCCCCGCGAAGTGGGCCGGCGTCGTCACCCGGATCTTCCACGAGGCCGGCACGGTGGTCGAGGTCGGCAAGCCGATCATCTCGATCGACACCGACCCCGGCGCCGGCCCGGCACCGGCGGAGTCTCCGGCCGCCTCCTCGGCGCCGGCCACCGACGAGGCCGAGGCCGGCCTCATCGGAGGCCCGGCCCCGGGTGGGCGCACGGCCGTGCTCGTCGGTTACGGCCCGCGGACCACCAGCGCCAAACGGCGACCCCGCATCGGTACGCCCGCCACCTCCCCGACCGCAACCACTCCGCCCGTGCCTGCGGCCGGGGCGACGGCTCTCACCGCACCGGCACCCGTGTCGCCGGCGCCCGTCGCACCGGCCCCGGCCGTGCGGACCGGTCCGGTGCTGGCCAAGCCACCCGTGCGCAAGCTGGCCCGGGACCTCGGCGTCGACCTCGCCACGATCAACGGGACCGGGCCGCTGGGTTCGGTGACGCGCGAGGACGTACACCAGGCCGCCGAAGGCGCAGCCAAGCCGGCGGCGGTCGTGCCCGCCGCGCCCACCGCGGTCTTCGACGCCTCGCGGGAGCAGCGCATCCCGGTCAAGGGCGTGCGGAAGCTGACCGCGGAGAACATGGTCGCGTCGGCGTTCACCGCGCCGCACGTCACCGAGTTCCTCACGGTCGACGTCACCCGTTCGATGAAGGCGCTCGACAAGCTGAAGGCCCGTCCCGAGTTCGCCGAGCTGCGGGTCTCCCCGCTGCTGCTGGTGGCGAAGGCCGTGCTGCTCGCGGTGCAGCGGCACCCGATGGTCAACTCGGCGTGGTCCGGGGCGACCAACGAGATCGTCGTCAAGGAGTACGTGAACCTCGGCATCGCGGCCGCGACCGAGCGCGGGCTGATCGTCCCGAACATCAAGGACGCCGGCCGGCTCACCCTGCGCGAGCTGGCTGAGGCGCTGAACGCGCTGGTCCGCACCGCGAAGTCGGGCAAGACCCCGCCCGCCGACATGGCCGGCGGCACCCTGTCGATCACCAACGTCGGCGTCTTCGGGGTGGACACCGGCACGCCGATCCTGCCGCCGGGTGAGTCGGCGATCCTCGCGTTCGGTGCGATCCGGCCGACGCCGTGGGTGCACAAGGGCAAGATCAAGGCCCGGCAGGTGACCACGCTGGGGCTTTCCTTCGACCACCGGATCATCGATGGCGAGCTGGGCTCGAAGTTCCTGCGTGACATCGGCACGTTCCTGGAGGACCCGGAGGCGGCGATGCTCTCCTGGACCTAGGGTCATTCGGCCTAATCGGCGGCTGACCTTCGATCCTTAGGCAGATGACCCAGCTCACCCCCGGATAATTTGTTTAGTGGCTATCCAGAAGCGCATACTTGGATCAACAGCGGGACGTGCGCCGAGGGTGACCGCCACAAGCGGGCCGGCGACGCTCGTCGAGTCGGACCGGCAACGAGCCGGGGGGAAGGCACTGTCATGAGCATGATCGATCGGATCCGCCGGCGTCGGATGGTCAGCCGTGAGAACCGGGCCATCAACAAGGCCTGGCAGGCGGCGCCCACGCAGGCGTTGCGCGACGAAATCGCAATCTTCGCCCAGCGGCGAATGCCGTTCTGAGGCGATATTTGCCGCTCAGGCGCATAGGTAACGACGAACGGCCCGCCCGGATCACCCGGGCGGGCCGTTTCGTGTCAAATACCACTCCTGAAGATCGGGCACTCGTCCCTCCGTGGCGTACACCGGGATTCCGGCTGCCGCGCCCGCCCGGTACGGTTGGGCACGGTTCCCAAACCGGCACGGCCGGTCGGGGCGGGTGACCAGGGCCCCCACTCCCCGACGGGGCCCAGCACGGCCAGGCCTGAAAGCTGGCACGGCCCTTCGGCGGAAAGTCGCCGGTGGGGTCGCGTCCGTGCAAAGCTGGCACGGCCGCATCGATGAGGAGGCGCGTATGACGTCCGAGGGGCAGCACGCCGGTCAGCCGGCCGAGGCCACGTCGGGCGGACCCACGTCGGGCAACTTCACGCCCGACGGTGACGGTCAGCGAGTTCCGGGCCGGATCTCGGCCCCTGCTCCCGGCGAGGAATTCCCCCACTCGTACGGGCCGCCGCCGCAGGCGACTCCGAACGGCGGCTCGCCGTTCGTCGTCCCGGCCGTCTCCACCTTCGGTGCCGGTCCCGCCACCGGTACTTCGTACGGTTCGGCTCGGGTGCCGCAGGCCGAGGAAGCCTCGCCGTACGGGTCGGTGTCTCCCGGTAACGCGGGTGGCGCCTCGCCGTACGGGTCGGGTGCCGGCTCGTCATACGGCGCCGCGCCGGCGTCGGGTTCCGCGTCGGTCTCGGGTGCGGCCTCAGTGTCCGGGTCTGCCGCGCCGTTCGGTGCCGCGACTGTTCCTGGTTCCGGCCCGTCCTCCGGCTCCGCGCCTGCTTCCGGTTCGTCTTACGGTGCCGCGCCTGCCTCCGGTTCGTCCTTCGGCGCCGCTGCCGGTGCCACGCCTGCTTCCGGCTCGTCTTTCGGTGCCGCGCCCGATTCGGGCTCGTCTTTCGGTGCTGCGCCCGCCTCCGGCTCTTCTTTCGGTGCCGCGCCTGCTTCCGGCTCGTCCTACGGCGCCGCGCCCGCCTCCGGCTCCTCTTTCGGTGCTGTGCCTGCTTCCGGTGCTTCTTACGGCGCCGCGCCTGCTTCCGGCTCGGCTTCGCCGTTCGGTGCCGACTCGGCCAACGGGCAGAACGGTCAGGCGGCGCAGTCGCCGTGGGCTCCGCAGGAGTCCGCCGTGCCCGCACCGGCTGGTCAGGGCGCTGCCGCCGGGAGCCCGTTCGGTCCCGCAAGCTTCCCGCCGCCCGGCCGCGGCGCGCAGGCCGCGGTCCCGTCGCCGGCTACTCAGTCTTCGCCGGCGGGTGCGCCGGACAACCCGTTCGCCCGGCCCGACTCAGCGCCGGCCGCCAACACCGGCCCGAGTGGTCTGCCGACCCGCACGCCCGGTGCCACCACGCCGGTGGACGAGTTCGGTGCGAGCCGCACGCCCGGTTTCTCCGCCTTCGGCGACCAGCCGGTTCGTGTTCCCGGCGCGTCGCTCTCCGACCTTCCGGACGCCCCGACCCGCGGCGCCGAGGGCAGCCTCACCGGCGGCCCGGCGCAGAACAGCTGGCTCGAGCAGAACGCCCGCTCCTCCGAGACCGGCCAGACGCCCGACACGTTCCCGTCGCGCCGCGGCGACAGCGGCGGTTTCCCGCTGCGCGCCCCAGCTGGCCCGACAGTCGACCCCGGCGCGGCATCGCCCGGTCTGGACCTGCCGGTGCGCAGCCAGCAGCCGTTCGGCGCGGCCTCCGGGCAGCCCTTCGACCGCCCGGCCCAGCCGGCGTCCGCGCAGCCGTTCGGCCGCTCGGGGCAGGCATCGGGTCAGTCCTTCGACCGTCCGGCTCAGCCGGCGTCCGCGCAGCCTTTTGACCGTCCCGCTCAGCCGGCATCCGGGCAGCCTTTTGACCGGCCCGGCGCGGGCCAGGACTTCGATCGGCCTGGGCAGTCGGATTCGGGCGAGTCGTTCGACCGCTCTGGGCAGGCTTTCGGCCAGCCTGGGCAGCCGGGTTCCGGCGAGTCGTTCGACCGCTCCGGCCAGGCTTTCGGTCAGCCCGGGCAGTCCGGTTCCGGCGAGCCGTTCGACCGCTCCGGCCAGGCTTTCGAACATTCCGCGCAGTCGGCTTCCGGGCCGTCCGCTGATCGTCCCGGGCAGCCGGGTGAGCGCTTCGGTGGGCAGGGTGAGCGCTTCGGCGCGTCCGCTGAGCGTTTCGGCGCGTCCGCGGCCAGCGAGGCGGATGAGCCGCCGGCCGGTAGCTCGGGCTTCCCGCAGCGTGTGCCGGGTGCGGCGCTGAGCAGCGGCGGTAGCGTCCCCGAGCCCGCTCCGACTTCCGGCGGCGCGGTGCCGCAGCCGCGTGACCCGTCCGAGCGGCCCGCGATGGGTTCGGCTCGTCCGGTGACGGCCAGCGCGTCGGTGCCGGGTGTCCGCGTGACGCCGCCCGACGCCACCGAGATGCCGCCGCCTGCAGCCGCGCCGCAGGCCCGGGTCTACGGCCGCCCGGCCGCGCCCGACGACGACGAGCCCGCGGACGAGCTTCCGAGCCGTTCCGAGGGTCCTTCCGGTGGCTTCGCGGCGTCTCCGCAGCGCGGATTCCCGGCGGATTCGCAGCGTGACCCGTCCGGCAGCTTCCCGGCGGGCTCGCAGGGTGCTCCCAGCGGCTTCGCCGCGGTGCCGCAGCGTGACGCCTCCGGTGGTTTCCCCGCCGAGTCGCAGCGCGACCCGTCCGGCGGGTTCCCGGCTTCGTCCGGCGGTTTCGCCGCAGCCCAGCAGCGCGAGACCCCCGGCGGTTTCCCCGCGGACTCGCAGCGTGACCCGTCCGGCGGGTTCCCGGCGGGTTCGCAGAGCAACTCCGGCGGCTTCGCCGCAGCCTCCCAGCGTGAGGGCGGCTTTCCTGGCGGCACCGATAACGAGGGTGGCTTCCCCGGCGCATCGCAGCGCGAAGGCGGCTTCCCTGGAGCTGCCCATCGCGAAGGTGGCTTCCCCGACGCATCGCAGCGCGAAGGCGGCTTCGCTGAAGCTGCCCAGCGCGATGGCGGCTTCCCGGGTGCAGGCCAGAGCGAGGGTAGCTTCCCGGGCGCGGCCCAGCGCGACGGTGGCTTCCCCGGCGCACCTCAGAGCGAGGGCGGCTTCCCGGGCGCGGCCCAGCGCGACGGTGGCTACCCGGCTGGCCCACAGCGCGACGACGAGCGCGGCAGCGCCGGCTTCCCGGGGCGGCCGGATGACGACAAGCCCGGCCACGGGGGCCTGACCGGCATCCCGTTCCCGCCGGCCCGGCGGGAGAACGACCAGCAGGGTTCCCCATACGGGTCGGCCGCGGGTAAGCCGGAGGACGCCGCGCGTCCCGGCGGCACCTACGGGGTCCCGGCACCGCAGCGCGAGGAGGAAGGCAGCCCTTACGCCCCGCGCGCGGAGGAGAACAACCCCTTCGGGTCGCGGCCGGATGAGGCCAATCCCTTCGGGGGCCGGTCGGATGAGACCAACCCGTTCGGCCCGCGCCCGGACGAGACGAACCCCTTCGGGCCGCGGCCCGGCGAGGAGCCGGGCGCAGGTTTCGGCGGCCCAGACGGATCGGGCTTCGGCGGCGCAGACGGACCGGGCGGCAACGCCGGCTTCGGCGGACCGGGCGGCACCCCGGGCTTCGGCAGCGCAGGCGCTGCGGGCAGCACCCCAGGCTTCGGCGGCGCAGGCGGTGCGGATGGTGCGGGCGGACCGGGTGGCACTGCCGCCTTCGGGGCCGTCCCGGCGTCGGACGCCCCCGGCGTGGCACCGCAGTCACCCGCCCGGGCCACCGCCCGCGCGTCGGCCAGCGCCCGCGTGAGCCCGCCGGAGACGCCCGGCGCTCCGGGTCCCTACTCGATGCCGGGTTCGCCGCAGATTCCCGGTGGCGCCGGTGCGCCGCCGTTCGGATCGCCGGCGCAGCCGGGGCCGCCGGCCGGCCCGCCCTACCCGGACTTCAACGGGCCGGACCAGTACAACGAGCACACCACGGACGTTTCCGGCCGCGGCGGCTCGCCGTACGTTCCGGCCCCCGCCCTGCCGCCGATGCCCGGCGAGCCGGATCCGCGGATGGGCAGCAACCCGTTCCCGGAGAGCCCGAACCCGTTCCCGGAGAGCCCGGCAGCCCGTGCCACCGTGACCCCGCCGGGCCCGGAGGACACCACGAGCTGGCCCGGCCCGGCCGACGACCAGGGCAAGTTCGACCAGTTCAAGGCGAGCGAGTCCGCCGACCCGGCCAAGCCGGCGAAGGTGCACGTGCGTACCGTGCCGGTCACCCTCGCCGTCGTGCTCGGCGCCGGCCTGCTGCTCGCGCTGGTCTTCGGCCTGACCTGGCTGATCTCCGGCGACGACGAGTTCAAGGTCGCGCAGAACGACTGCGTCAAGCGGGACGGCGACACCCCGGTGGTGGCGAAGTGCTCCGAGTCCGGCACCTTCAAGGTGGTGTCGATCGTCCCGGCGAAGGAGCAGTGCGCCGACCCGGCCCAGCCCTACATCGTCGTCCCGAAGGGCGACGGCACCCAGGTTCTCTGTCTGAAGCCGAACGCCTGACCAACCCCGACCCCGGTCCCGCACGAGCGGGACCGGGGCTCTGAGGCACGATGGGATCATGAACTCTCGCGTGCGTGCGCCCGAACTCAAGGGTCGCGGCTGGCTCAACACCGGAGGCAAGGCCCTCACCCTGGCCGACCTGCGGGGCAAGATCCTCGTTCTGGACTTCTGGACGTTCTGCTGCATCAACTGCCTGCACGTCCTGGACGAACTGCGGCCGCTGGAGGAGAAGTACGGCGACGCCCTCGTCGTCATCGGCGTCCACTCGCCGAAGTTCGAGCACGAACGCGACCCGGTCGCCCTGGCCGCCGCCGTGGAGCGTTACGGCGTGCACCACCCCGTGGTCGACGACGGCGACATGCACCTGTGGCAGCAGTACGCCGCGAAGGCCTGGCCCACCCTGGCCGTCGTCGACCCGACCGGCTACCTGGTCGCCTCGATGGCCGGCGAGGGCCACGCCGAGGGCCTGTCCCGCCTGATCGACGAGCTGATCGTCAAGCACGAGGCGGACGGCACCCTGCACCGCGGCGACGGCCCGTACGTCCCGCCCCCCGCCCCGGACGGCCTGCTCCGCTTCCCCGGCAAGGCGATCGAGCTGCCCAGCGGCAACCTGCTGGTCTCCGATTCGGCCCGGCACCAGATCGTCGAGCTGTCCGCGGACGGCGAGTCCCTGGTGCGCCGGTTCGGCGGCGACCGGAAGGACCCGTTCAACGAGCCGCAGGGCCTGGTCCTGCTGCCGCCGAAGGTCGCCGAGACCGCCGGTTACGACGTGGTGGTCGCCGACACCGTCAACCACCAGCTGCGCGGCCTCAACCTGAGCACCGGGGAGATCACCCTGGTGGCCGGCTCCGGCCGCCCGTGGCGTTCCACCGTGGACGGCCACGCCCACGACGCCCTCGCCGCCGATCTGTCCTCCCCCTGGGACCTGGCCTGGTTCGACGACAAGGTCGTCATCGCCATGGCCGGCATCCACCAGCTGTGGTGGTTCGACCCGATCAAGCGGACCGTCGGCGTCTACGCCGGCACCACCGTCGAGGCCCTGCGTGACGGCCCGCTCCCGGACGTCTGGATGGCCCAGCCGAGCGGCCTCTCGGTCGGGGGAGACCGACTCTGGATCGCCGACAGCGAGACGTCCGCCCTGCGCTACGTCCAGGACGGTGTGCTGCACACCGCGGTCGGCCAGGGCCTGTTCGATTTCGGGCACGTGGACGGCCCGGCCGGCGAGGCGCTCTTCCAGCATCCACTCGGGGTGGCCGCCCTGCCGGACGGTTCGGTGCTGGTGGCGGACACGTACAACGGGGCGGTGCGCCGTTTCGACCCGGCGGCGAACGCGGTGTCGACGGTCGATTCGGGTCTGGCCGAGCCGAGCGACATCCTGGTCACGGCGAACAGCGACGTGATCGTGGTGGAGTCGGCCGCGCACCGGCTGACCCGGCTGGCGCCCGGTGTCGTCACGACCGTGACCGGTGAGCGGCACAAGACCGAGCGCCCGCCGTCGCATCTGGCGCCGGGCGAGGTCACCCTCGATGTGATCTTCACGCCGGCGCCGGGGCAGAAGCTGGACAGCCAGTTCGGTTCCCCGCTGCGGCTGGTGGTGTCGGCCTCCCCGGCCGAGTTGCTCCTGGAGGGCGAGGGCACCACCACCGACTTGTCGCGAAAAATCGTGCTCAACCCTGACGTACCGAAGGGTGTTCTGCAGGTCGTGGCTCAGGCCGCGACGTGCGATGTGGACGCTGAGTTCGGCGCCTGCCACCTGACCCGGCAGGACTGGGGCGTGCCGATCGTGATCGACCCGGCCGGGCCGTCCCGGCTCCCGCTGATCCTGCGAGGCATGGACGCGTGAACCTTCTCCTCCCGAGTGACGGATAACCATCGTCACGACTCGGGGAGGACGGTTCATGCACAGCAGCGAACCGGACGACGCCGCGTTGATCCATACGGACTTCGCGGCGTTGTTCGACCGGCACGCTCCGCACATTCACCGCTATCTGGCGCGCCGTCTCGGCGACCAGCAGGCCGACGACCTGGTCGCCGAGACGTTCCTGACCGCGTTCCGGCGGCGGGAGACGTTCCGTCCGGATCACCGGGACGCCCGCCCGTGGCTCTACGGGATCGCCACCAACCTGGTCGCCCAGCACCGCCGCGACGAGGTACGCCGGCTGCGGCTGCACCTGGCCGTCCCGCCCCAGCCGGACGAGATGTGCCACGCCGACCGGGTGGCCGCCGACGTCACCGCGGCCGCGCTGCGCAACACCCTCACCGCGGCTCTCGCCGATCTGACCGACGGCGACCGCGACGTACTCCTGTTGATCGTGCAGGAGGAGCTGACGTACGACCAGGTCGCCGCCGCTCTCGCCATCCCGGTGGGAACCGTGCGTTCCCGGCTGCACCGAGCCCGGACCACCCTGCGTGCCGCCCTCGGCGGCAGCAACCCGCTGAGCGACGTCGAGGAAGGGGTTCGCCATGGATGAGATCACGCTGACTCGTGAGCTGGGCCGGGAGACCCCGCTCGCGTCGCCGGAGCGGCTGGCCCCGGCCCGTGCCCTGCTGCTGGCCGAGATGGCACCGGTGAAGACGCGCCGCCGGGGCCGCAGCCGGTGGACGATCGCCGGGGCGACCGTGGCCGCCGGGTTGGCCGCCGTCGCCGCGATCACTGTGCCCGGCGATCCCGCGCCGAGCCCCACCGGGCCGCCGCCGGTCGCCGCGAGCACGCCGGTCCTGATCCCGGTGGGCACCTTCCTGGACGAGGCCGCCGTCGTGGCCGGCCAGGACGACGACGTCGTCCCCCGCGCCGACCAGTACGTCTACCTCGAAACGAGGACTCCGGAGTTCGTCTACCGCTCCTGGCTCTCGGTCAGCGGCGAACGCGACGGCGTGGTCATCACCCCGGAGGGCAAGGAGGACCGGCCCGGGTGCAAGAACGGCAAGCAGGCGAGTGTCGACTCGGCCGGCCGGAACATCACGGTCGAGTGCGAACCCGAGCCTCGCTACCTGCCCGACATGCCGACCGAGCCGGACGCCCTGGCCGCCTGGCTCAAGAAGCGCAACGTGAGCGTGGACGGCACGGTCAACGTCAGCGCCGTCGGCAAGGAGATCGGCGAGCTCGCCGGGGGCTACTGGCTGCGGCCGGCGCAGCGGGCCGCGCTCTACCGGGTGGCTGCGAAGATCGAGGGCATCAAACTGGCCCCGAACACCCGCACCGACGACGGCCGGGTCGGCACCGGCCTCGCCTGGGCGCATCCCGGTGAGGGCGAGGCGAAGGTGATGCTGATCTTCGATCCCAAGACCTATCAACTGCTCGACGACAGGCTGCCGGTCATCGTCGACCGGATCGGTCAGCGGCCCTGACCCACGGCGAAGGGACGGACTTCCAGCCCAGCGGCGTGAAGTCCGTCCCGCACGGATCGGGCCAGCTCCACCGCGCCGGGGGTGTCGCCGTGCAGGCAGATCGACCGGACCGGGCAGGCCACCTCGGAACCGTCGACGGCCGTGACGGAACCGTCGGCGGCCATCCGCACCACCCGCTCGACCACCTGCCGCGGCTCGTGCACCAGGGCACCGGCCGCCGACCGCGGCACCAGCCGCCCGTCCGGCAGATATCCCCGGTCGCCGAAACCCTCCCCGATCACGGTCAGCCCGGCGGCCACCGCCCGCTGCGCCAGCACCGATCCGGGCTGGCAGAGCACCGGCAGCGCGGGATCGTAGGCGAGCACGGCGTCCACCACGGCCGACGACTGGACGACGTCGACCGCGGCGGTGTTGTAGAGGGCGCCGTGCGGCTTCACGTACCGGACCCGGTCACCGGCGGTCCGGCAGAACGCCTCCAGTGCCCCGATCTGATAGAGGATGTCGTCGCGCAGCTCGTCGTGGTCGTAGTCGATGCGCCGCCGCCCGAACCCGGCCAGGTCCCGATATCCCACCTGCGCGCCGACCGCGACACCCCGCTCGGCGGCCAGCCGGCACACCCGGTACATCGTGGACGGATCGCCGGCGTGGAAGCCGCAGGCCACGTTCGCCGAGGTCACCACGTCGAGCAGGGCGTCGTCGTCGCCCAGGCGCCAGGCGCCGAAGCCCTCGCCGAGGTCCGCGTTCAGGTCAATCCAGCTCACGAAATCTCACCGTAGTCCCCGGACGCGCCTGCGCCAGCGGCGTCACGTCGTCGACCACGCCGATCACCGGATATCCACCGGTGGTGGGGTGGTCGGCCAGGAAGATGATCGGCTGCCCGTTGGCCGGGACCTGCACCGCACCGAGCACGACGCCCTCGGAGGGCAGTTCGCCGGCCTGGGTGCGGGTCAAGGCGGTGCCGGCCAGCCGGGCACCCACCCGGTTGCTCATCGGGCTGATCTCGTACGTCTGAGTGAACAGTCCCGCCACCTCGAACCAGTCGTCCCGTGGCCCGAGTCGCAGGCCGAGGACGAGTTCCCCGCCCGGCGGCTGCTCGTCCGTGCCGGGATCCGCGGCGGGCTCGTGCACGTCCGGCCCGATCGGCAGCGTCATGCCGTCGGCCAGCCGCTCCGGGCCGAGGCCGGAGAGTGTGTCGGTGGAGCGGCTGCCGAGCACCGGCTCGACCGCGATCCCACCGGCCACCGCCAGGTAGGAGCGCAGGCCACGGGTCGCCCGGCCGACCTCCAGGACCGCGCCGGCCGGCACCGCGACGACCGGGCCCTCGACGACCTCTTTGTCCACTTTGACGACGGCGGGCGCCCCGGTGAGCGCGACCGTGGCCGCCGCCTCGAAGCGGAGCTTGCAGCCCATCAGCGTGATCTCCAGCCCGGCCGCGTCAACGGGGTTGCCGACCAGACGGTTCGCCCTGGTCAGCGCCGGGACGTCGAGTGCGCCGGACCGGGGCACCCCGAGGTGCGCGAAACCGGGCCGGCCGAGGTCCTGCACCGTGGTGAGCGGACCGGCCCGCAGCACGGTGATCATGGGGCCACCAGTCGAACCCGGGTGCCCGGGGAGAGCAGGGCGGGCTGCTTCCGCCGTACGTCGAAGAGGTTTTGATCGGTGTGCCCGACCAGCTGCCAGCCGCCCGGGGAGGCCGTGGGATAGATGCCGGCGTAGCCACCGGCGAGCGCGACCGCGCCGGCCGGCACCCGAGGCCGCGGAGCGGCGAGGCGGGGCACCGCCCAGGCCTCGGGCAGGCCGCGCAGATAGGCGAAGCCGGGCGCGAAGCCGCAGAAGGCGACGGTGAGCGGGGTGTCGACGAGCCGGCGCACGGCCTCCTCCGGGGTGACTTCCCAGAGGCCGGCAACCGACTCCAGGTCGGCGCCGTCGAACACGGTCCGGATCTCCACCAGGTCGCCCTCGGCTCGGGCTGCGCCCGGCCCCGGCTCCCACTCCGCGAGGCGCGTCGCCACCGCCGGGTCGATGCCGTCGAGCAGCACGGTACGGGCGCCCGGAACGATCTCGGCCACCCGCAGCTCCCCGGCCTCACGACGGCTCCACAGCTCGGCGCGCCACGCCTCCACCCGCTCGGAGTCGGCACACTCGATCAGCAGCGCCGTAGCGCCCACCCGTCGTAGCTTCATGAGGAAATCATCCGTGACCGCCAACCGTATTCGGCATCACTACCTACCGGTAACCTACGGTGCCGTAACCTGGATCGCGTGACAACCTCAGCCCCGTTCCGGATGAAGCCGGCCGATCTCGGTAAGCCGCGTCTGCGCGGCCGGTTGCATCAGTACGCGTTCTTCGTCGCCCTGGTCTGCGGCGTCGTGCTGTGTTCGATCGCGCTCAGCCGGCCCGGCATCGCGCCGTTCATCAGCTGCCTGATCTACAGCGTCACGGTCTGCGGACTGTTCGGGATCAGCGCCCTCTATCACCGGCGAGTCTGGAGCGAACGCGGCTACCAGATCATGCGGCGGATGGATCACTCGATGATCTTCATCTTCATCGCCGGCACCTACACGCCGTTCTGCGTGCTCCTGCTCGACCCCGGGAAGGCCACGCTGATGCTCAGCCTGGTCTGGGGCGGCGCCCTCGGCGGCGTCGCGCTCAAGCTGATCTGGCCGCACCTGCCCCGTTGGGCCGGTGCGCCGCTCTATGTGGCCCTCGGCTGGGCCGCCGTCGCGATCCTGCCGGACGTGCTGGCCGGCGGCGTCACCTGCCTGGTGCTGCTGATCGCCGGCGGCGTCACCTACACGGTCGGTGCGGTCTTCTACGCGCTGCGCCGGCCCAATCCGTGGCCGGAGATCTTCGGCCATCACGAGTTCTTCCACGCCTGCACGCTGGTCGCCGCGATCTGTCACCACATCGCGGTCTACTTCGCGCTCTACGCCTGACAACGGTGGCCCGGGCGCCGGCCCGGGCCACCGTCCGCTCAGGAGTATGCGGGCGGGGGCGGCGGCGGGACGTCGTCCCGGCGAACCTCGCGGTACTCGGTGGTGTAACCGGGGGCGGCGACCGGACGTTCGGCCTGCCGCGTCACCACCGTGCGACGACGGCTGTTCCAGAACCAGAGCGTGATGATCAGCCCGGCGAGGCCGGCGACCATCAGGATCCAGCCGATCACGCCGATGTCGAGACCGCTGATGTCGGCCTCCACGGCGAAGGCCAGAATCGCCCCCAGGGCGAGCAGGAAAATACTTGCTCCGATGCCCATCGGACCCTCCTCGATGGTGTCCACGCGGCCGGGCGGCCCGGTCGACCGTGGTGAATGCGTCGATCGACCGTTTACCCGCCCGTGTGAAGTTCCAATCAGGCAAGCTGTTCCCATGACCTCGCGGACGCTGATCCTGCTGCGCCACGCCAAGGCGGAAACGCCCGGCGACTTCGACGATTACGACCGGGCGCTGATCCCCAGGGGCGAGTCCGACGCCGGCGCCGCCGGGTCCTGGCTCGCCGACGAGAAACTCCATCCCGACCTGGTGATCTGCTCCTCGGCCAAGCGCACCCGGCAGACCTGGCAGGCCGCGTCGCTGACCCTGGCCCACGACTCCCGGCCGGCGCCCGAGGTGCGTTACGAGGAAGACCTCTACTGGGGCGGCCGGACCGAGGTCTTCGACCTGCTCCGAGCCGTGCCCGACGAGATCAGGACAGTCCTGATCGTCGGCCACAACCCGACGATGTCCGAAGTGTCCGCTCTGTTGATGCCGGACGAGCAGTTCACCGGCGTGATCACCGAACTGAAGACGGCCGGCCTGGCCGTGCACACCGCCGACATTCCGTGGGCGCAGGCCGAACCCGGGGCGATGCCCCTGGTCCGGCAGCACACCGCCCGCGGCTGAGCCCTTCGAGTTACCGGCCTGGTGGACGACGACGAAGGCCGGCGGACGCCATTGTCCGCCGGCCTTCGTCTTTTCAGGAGAGTGGGAAAAGCTTCAGATCAGAACGCGTCCTCGGACAGCTCCATCACGTCCAGGTTCGTGTTCTCGATGATGCGGCGGTCGGCGCCGATCCGCGGCAGGATCTCGCGGGCGAAGAAGCGGGCCGCGGCCACCTTGCCGGTGTAGAAGGCCTTGTCCGCCTCCGACACCTCGCCGTTGAGCGCGTTGAGCGCCACCTCGGCCTGGCGCAGCAGCAGCCACGCGAGGACGACGTCGCCGAGGGCGAGCAGGATCCGGCGCGAGCTCAGGCCGATCTTGTAGAGCTCGCGGGCCTCACCCTCCTGGACGGCCTGCAGCCAGCCCAGCGTGGTGCCGAGGATCTGCTGCATCTCAGCGAGGGCCTTGCCCAGCCCCAGCCGCTCCTCCTTGAGCTGGCCGTTGCCGGCCTCGCTCTCGACGAAGCCCTGGATCTCGGAGGCGACGGCGGCGAGCGCCCGGCCGTTGTCCTTGACGATCTTGCGGAAGATCAGGTCGAGGCTCTGGATCGCGGTCGTGCCCTCGTATAGGGTGTCGATCTTCGCGTCCCGGACGTACTGCTCCAGCGGGTAGTCCTGCAGGAAGCCGGAACCACCGAAGGTCTGCAGCGACTCGTGGCCGAGCAGTTCGTACGCCCGCTCCGAGCCGACGCCCTTGACCAGCGGGAGCAGCAGGTCGTTGATCCGGGCCGCGTTCTTGGCGGCCTTCTCGTCGCCGGCCGCGGTCGCGATCGCGACCTTGTCCTGCCAGGTCGCGGTGTAGATCACCAGGGCACGCAGGGCCTCGGCGTACGACTTCTGCAGCAGCAGCGAGCGACGTACGTCAGGGTGGTGGGTGATCGTGACGCGCGGGGCCGCCTTGTCGGTGTTCTGCACCAGGTCGGCGCCCTGGACGCGGTTCTTCGCGTACTCCAGCGCGTTGAGGTAACCCGTCGACAGGGTGGCGATCGCCTTCGTGCCGACCATCATCCGGGCGTTCTCAATGATCATGAACATCTGCCGGATGCCCTGGTGCACCTCGCCCAGCAGCCAGCCCTTGGCCGGGGTGCCGTGCTCGCCGAAGGTCATCTCGCAGGTGTTGGAGACCTTGAGGCCCATCTTGTGCTCGACGTTGGTGGCGTAGACGCCGTTGCGCTCGCCGAGCTCACCGGTGGCCGGGTCGAAGTGGTACTTCGGCACGATGAAGAGCGACAGGCCCTTGGTGCCGGGGCCACCGGCGCCCTCGACGCCCACCGGGCGCGCCAGGACGTAGTGGATGATGTTGTCGCTCAGGTCGTGCTCACCCGAGGTGATGAAGCGCTTGACGCCCTCGATGTGCCACGAGCCGTCCGGCTGCGGGATGGCGCGGGCCCGGCCGGCGCCCACGTCCGAGCCGGCGTCCGGCTCGGTGAGGACCATGGTCGAGCCCCACTGCTTCTCGACGAAGAGCTTGGCCCACTCCTTCTGCTCCTCGGTGCCCTCGTGCCAGATGACGTTGGCGAAGGACGGACCCGACGAGTACATCCAGATGGGGGCGTTGGCACCCAGGATCTGCTCGGCGATGGCCCAGTAGAAGCTGCGCGGGGCCGACGTGCCACCCAGCTCGGACGGCAGGTCGAGCCGCCAGAACTCGGAGGCCATGAAGGTCTCGTAGGACTTCTTGAACGACTCCGGCAGCGGCGCGGTGTGGGTCGCCGGGTCGAAGACCGGTGGGTTGCGGTCGCTCTCGGCGTAGCTTGCCGCGAGGTCCTCGCGAGCCAGCCGGTTGACTTCCGCGAGCACGTCGCGGGCAGTCTCCACGTCGATCTCGTCGAACGGCGCCTGGCCGAACGCCTTCTCCGCTCCGAAGACCTCGAACAGGTTGAACTGGAGGTCACGAAGGTTGCTCTTGTAGTGCGTCATGTTGCTTGGCCCCGCTCTCCGGACGCGAGTTACCCGTCAGTAACCCCACTGTATTACTCATCGGTAGGCAGCGACAACCCGGGCAGGGTTTCCGGCCGAACCCACCACGAAGGGCCCCCTGTCCGTCGGATCGGGGGCCAAACGTCTCCGATCAGGTGGCCTGCGGTACAGCCGTTCGGCCATTTGCGGACTTCGACACTCAGACCACGTATCGCGGGCCAAGAAGGTTCGTTTCACCGGATAGACAGCGGAGAACGTTTCGCCGAAGACCCAGGGGGACGCGATGTTCGCCACCATCAAGAACCTGATCCCGGAGCCGCGCCAGGCCAGCCAGCCCCGCAACTACGTCGGGCGGCACCGTCAGCCCGAGCCGGTGCCACCGCTCCCGGCGCCGATCTCGCCGGCCCCGGTGGAGCCGGACGAGACGGCCGCCGCCTGAGCGGTCAGCTCCCGGCAGCTCCGACTTCCCAGCTCGGCACCGACACGGCAGCGCCGCCGTCCGGTCCGGCGTACTCCAACAGAACCAGGGCGATGTCGTCCTCGAGACGGCCGTAGACCCAGTCGTGCAGCGCGGTCTCCAGCGACGCCAGCCCGTCCCCGACGGTGCCGTGGCCGAGCAGCCGCCACGCCCGGTCCGCGGTCGGGAAGAACTCGCCCTCCCGGCGCGCCTCGCCCAGGCCGTCGGTGAAGAGCAGCAGCCGGTCGCCCGGCTCCAGCCGCTCCACCCGAGCCTTCACCTCGGGCATGAACCCGAGCGGGGGCGCGGGGGCCGGCGGCTCCAGCGGGATGACCTGCCCCCGCCGCAACAGCAGCGGGGCCGGATGTCCACAGTTGACGATGGTCAGCGTGCCACCGCGTTCCTCGACCAGGGCCGCGGTCACGAAGTCCTCGTCGCCGACGCTGCGGGCCACCGCGCGATCCAGGTCGGCCACGATCGACTTGATGTCGGCCCGCTCGTACGCCACGTGCCGGTACGACCCGAGCACGATGCTCGCCAGCCGGACTGCGTCCAGGCCCTTGCCTCGTACGTCTCCGATGATGATCCGGACGCCGTACGGCGTGTTGAGGGCCTCGTAGAGGTCTCCACCGATGTCCGCCGCGGCCGTCGCCGAGATGTAGCGGCCGGCGATCGCCAGCGAGCCCACCTGCGGCCCGATCGGTCGCAGCACCGCCTGCTGCGCAACCGCCGCCAGGCGGAGCAGCTCGGCGATCCGGTCGGCCTGCCGTTCCCGGATCGTGGCGCCGGCCGCGGCCACGCCGGTGGCCAGGATGATGCCCATCAGGTTGACCAGACCGGCGACGTCGTCCGTGCCGGCCGCGCCCACGAAGACCGCCCCGACCACGGTCGCCAGCACCCCGACACCGACGACCATCTGCCAGGCCGCGAAGACCGCCGCGACGAACGGCACGGCCGCCAGCAGGCCGACGAAGTGCGCCGACGGCCCGTCCACCAGCTCCACGGCGGACACGACAGCGAGCAGCACGAGGGCCGCGCCGAGTCCGGCGCGGTTCCCTGGGCTCATCGGGCGGCGACCGCCCGGCGCGAATTTAGGCATGGTTCCGCGGAACAGCATGCCCGATCGGCCCTACGTCGGGCATCAACTTGACCCCTAGGCTGAGCCGAGTCTGTCCACCTGTTAGTTCTGAGGTCATTCGGTCGGTCCACGAAGGGCGGCGCGACGGTGACACGATGTCCCCGTGACCGTCGATCTCCGTGACCTCCTGCGCTCCGAGTTCCGCTGGACCAACCCCGGCCCGGACAGCGAATATCTGGTCAGTGACCGCTCCGGCTGGTGGCGTGAACCGAGGATCCTGGAAGGACTCGGCCCGGCGCTGGGCGATTTCTTCCGCGCCGACCGGCCGACCGTGGTCGTCGCGCCCGAGGTCACCGGTTTCATGCTGGGCCCGCTCGTCGCCCGGGCCCTCGGCGTGGGTTTCGTGGAGGCCTACCGAGCCGGGGCGCGCCGGCCGATCGCCGAGCCGATGATCTGGACCGAGGTGCCGGCCGATCACCGCGGCGAGACGCAGCATCTGGGCGTGCGGAGCCGGCTGGTCGGCGACGACGACCGGGTGCTGGTCGTCGACGACTGGGCCGCGACCGGCGCCCAGGCACGCGGCCTGCGCAATCTTTTCGGCAGCCGGTACCTGGGCACGGCGGTGATCGTCGACGAGTGCCCGCCCACGGTGACGGCCGAGCTGCGCATCCGCAGCCTGCTGAGCGGGGCCGATCTGGACCCCTAGGCGGGGCGGACCCGCTGGTACCCGGCCAGGGCGCCCCGGGTCGGGATCCAGCCGGTCGCGGTGTAGCTGGCGAGGCCACGCTGCACGTACGGGTCGTCGGCGATCAGCGCCTGCGCCTCGGCCTCGGTGTCCACGTCCAGCAGGATGATGCCGCCGAGCGGCGGGTCCTGGCGGCCGGCGGTCACCGAGAAGCCACGCTTCTCCAGGTCGGCCACGAAGTTCAGGTGGTCCTCGCGGGCCTCGTCGACCTCGGCCAGCGGCTTCAGGTACTGCGAAATCATCAGGTACACGCCGTCATCGTAAATCCGGATCGACGATCGCCCGATCAGGTGACAGCGCCGTCCCCCGTCGGTGAACAGTCCGGCCGCCCGACTGATCCGATTTGCCCGGGGCAAAAGCTACGTTTCACCCGTGCAGATTCAGATCACGGCGACCCCCGACCCGGCTCTGATCGCGGCCGCCGTCCGGCGCGGGCTGCGCCGCCCGGTCCTGGCCTTCCGCTACGCCGGCTGGACGGTCCTGCTCGCGGCCCTGGTCGTGCAGCTCACCACCGGGCGGCTCGCCCCGTTCCTGCTGGCCGGGGGCGTGGGCCTGGCCGTACTCGTGCCGATGCTCTTGATCAACATCTCCGCGCGCGGCGCGGAACGCACCGCGACCACCTACCAGATCAGCGAGAGCGGCGTGGCCAGCTCCAGCGCGCAGAGCAGCCATGCGTACGCCTGGCGCGCCTTCCGCTCCGTCGAGCGGCTCCCCGGCCAGCTGGTCTTCCGCCGCAGCGACACGCAGTACCTGCCCGTGCCCACCGCCGGGCTGACGCCCGGCCAGGTGGAACACGTCCTGGCCCTGGCCGCGACGAACGGCGTCGCCGTCCAGCGCCCCTGACTCAGGGCTCGGTCAGCGGGTCGGCCAGGTGCGGAAGTTCTGCGCGGACCGGCTCGGCGTGGGCCCCCGCTGGCCCTGGTACCGCGAGCCGTAGACCGCCGAACCATACGGATGCTCGGCCGGGCTGGACAGCCGGAAGATGCACAGCTGGCCGATCTTCATCCCCGGCCACAGCTTGATCGGCAGGTTCGCCACGTTGGACAGCTCCAGCGTGACGTGCCCGGAGAACCCCGGGTCGATGAAGCCCGCGGTCGAGTGCGTGAGCAGGCCGAGCCGGCCCAGGCTGCTCTTACCCTCGAGCCGGGCGGCGAGACCCTGACCGAGGCTGATCACCTCGAGCGTCGAGGCCAGCACGAACTCGCCCGGATGCAACACGAACGGCTGACCATCCTCCACCTCCACCGCGGCGGTCAGCTCGTCCTGCTGCTCCGCCGGGTCGATGTGGGTGTAAAGGTGGTTGTTGAACACCCGGAAGAAGCGGTCCAGCCGAACGTCGATGCTGGACGGCTGCATGAGCGTCGGCTCGAACGGCTCCAGCGAGAGGTCCCCGGATTTGATCTCGGAGACCAGGTCACGGTCGGAGAGCAGCATCGCAACACCATACCGACCTGCCCGGATCGGCGTGTTCGGTGGCCGTCTCGAACGTATGTTCGATAGAATGCACGCATGGCTTCCTGGTCCGATTTCGCCGCCGCCGAGCCGATGCTCGCCGCCGGCATCCGTGCGCTCCTCCAGCAGTACGGTCCCGGCATGGGTTACCTGGCGACCATCCGCCCCGACGGCGGCCCACGCGTGCATCCGGTCTCACCCGTCATCACCGACGACGGGCTCTACTGCTTCATCGTCGACTCGCCGAAACGCCGCGATCTCGACCGCGACGGGCGCTACGCCCTGCATTCGTACCCTCCGGAGGACAACGACGACGAAGCCTGCCTGACCGGCCGCGCCGAGCCCGTCCACGACCCGCTGACGATCACCCGCCTGGCCGGCGCCCTGCACGCCTCCCCCGACGTCGACTGGCGGCTCTACGAGCTCACCATCGAAACCGCGATGCTGCGACAGCACGGCCCCGCCGGCGCCCTCCCGCTGGCCGCCACCCCGTTCGCCCCGGCGTACGCCCAGACGTGGCGCGCCCCGCGCAAGTTACGCCGACCACTCGCCGTCGCCAGCTGAACTCCCGGGGCCGGTCCCGCCACCGAGCCGGATAATCAGGTACAGTGGGGCCGCTTGCGGGTGTAGTTCAATGGCAGAACATCAGCTTCCCAAGCTGACAGTGCGGGTTCGATTCCCGTCACCCGCTCCACGTGCCGGAGCCCTGGTCAGGACATATGTCCCGCCAGGGCTTCCGTCGTTCTAGCTGACTAAAACTGGCTCACGTGCCATTAGCGTGCCATTAGCTCGCCTCAGCGGCCGGTTCCTCGCCCGCATCGGGCCGCTTCGCCTTCCGCTTGCTCGGCTTGCGCCGGATTGCCTTGACCGCCGCATCCATCGCGTCCGCGATCCCTCGGTCCGCCTCCCGGTTGGCGTGCTGGTAGATCAGTGCCGCTCGCGGACTGTCGTGCCCCATCCGCGCCATGATGTCCCGCAGGCTCGCGCCCGGCGCCCGCGAGGCAAGGTCGTTGCCGGTATGCCGCAGGTCGTGGAAGTGCAAGCCGGGCGCACCGACCGCAGCAACCGCTTCAGACCAATTGACCAGCTTGTTGAAGTTGCCGCGCCAGAGGGTGCGCCCGTTCTCGCTGGTGAACACGAAGGCCTCCGGCGCATCGCCGACGTACTCGCTCAGGTGGTGTCTCAGCACCGGAAGGGCCGCCTTCGGCAGTGCGACCGTCCGCACGCCGGCCCGCGACTTCGGTGGGCCAAGGATCAGACCGGTCCCACGGTGTTCCACGAACGCCTGTCGCACGCGCACGGTGCCCTCCGCAGCATCGACGTCGGTCCGCTGCAGAGCGACCGCCTCGCCCCACCGAAGCGATCCGAACGTCACGACGAGAACCAGCGCGCGGAACCGGGCGGGCATCCGCTCCGCCAGCTCGAATACCTGCGGGACGGACAACACCGGCCGCTCCGCAGGCTTCTCCTGATCCGCACCCTTGATCCGGCACGGGTTGACCCTGATCAGCTCGTCCTCCTTGACGGCTGTCATCAGGACAGCCCGAAGCAACCGGTATGCCTTCGCGGTCATGGTCACTGAAACGCCGTCGGCGAGCAGCCGCGACCGCCACTCTCGGACCATCGGTGTGTCGATCCGGTTGAGTGACGCCTTGCCCAGATATGGCGTGATGTGCTTGCCCAGCGTCCATCCGTAGAGGTGGATCGTGCGCGGTCGCAGGTTCGGCCGTTCGGCGATCCACCGCTCGGCGTAGTCCTGCAACTGGATCTTGCCGCGATTAGGGTCGATCCACTCGCCGCGAGTCATCGACGACTCGACCAGCGTCAGGTATCGCTCGGCCTCAACCCTGCGCGCGAACGTCTGTTCACCTGATCGCATGGTGCCGTCCGGTGCGAGGTAGCGAGCTTGGTAGCGACCTGAGGGAAGCTTGCGCACGCTGCCGAAACGTCGGTGTCCGTCTTTGTTCGCCATGATCAGGCAACGCTCCTCAGTCCGCGCCATACGGTCTCGGCGGTCATGGGCTCGACTCGGTTCGCCTGCACGAAGGCGGCGAGGTCGGCAGGGTCGAAGCGGATGGACCGACCGAGGCGGTGGAACGCGATGCGGCGCTCGGCGACGGCGCGGCGGAGGTAGCGCACGCTCATCTTGAGCCGGTCGGCAGCTTCTTCGATGGTCAGCAACTCTGTGGGCAGCGCCGGGACCGTTGCAGGCTGGGCACTGATCCGCTTAGGCAATCGGGTGTCCTTTCCGGGCCGGTGTGAGGGGATCGCGGTGAGAGCGAGCGACGCTGAGATGTCCGGCTGACAGAACTGACAGAACTGACAGAACCTCGGTCGGGCAGGGGTTGTGTCAGTTGTGTCAGTTCTGTCAGGCCGGTTTATGAGGCGCGGCGCGCGCCGAGCGGGTGCACGGTCGCGGCCGGTTGGTGGACCTCGGGATGGACCAGGAAGCTCGGCGACGGCGGTCGGCCTCCCGCGCGTTTCGGTGCGGGAGGGTCGAGTTGCCGGAGGTAGCCGTGGGCTTCCAGCACGGCCAGCGCCGGATCGAGGTCCGCTGTGGTTTTGATCTGCGCGGACTGCACGGCACGGAACGCCTCGCGTTTGGTGAACGCGCTGGTGTGGGTGCGTTCGATCCAGGCGAGCACGTGGCGGGCGTTGCGGGTGGCTGCATCCGCGCCCATGTCGTCGAACGCGGCCAGGGCGTGAGCGGCGTAGAACTCGCCGATGCGGGCGGCTCGGTCGATGGCGTCGGCGCTGATGGTGCTGCCCCATCCGTGGCGCGGGTGCTCGGCGAGGTGGAGTAGGCCGGCGATGCGCACCACCGCGCCGGTGTACTTGCTGCCCCAATCGACGATGTGCGCCCATGCCCCGCCCGGGGCAAGCCGAGGTTCTACCTCCCGTTCGATGTTCAACACTCGTGCGTTGGCGTCGGGGGTGAGCATGAGCAGTGCCGGATCGGTCCACTCGGCGAGCGTGAGGACTAGGGCGTGCAGGTTGGCGTGATACTCGGCCGCGACCTCGGTGGGGATCGGGTCGGTGCCGACCTTGCGGCGGCCGACGGTGTTCTCCGGTAGCGCGAACAGGATGCGGGCGAGCAGGCCGAGTCCTCGGAACCCAGGCATGTTCGCGATGTCGCGCAGGATCTCCGGCTGCACCGCGAGTCCCATGGTCAGCGCCGGTTTGTCGACGTGTTCGGCTTCGCGGGAGCGCCGGTCAACCCGCATTAGGTCACCCGCGTGTCCTTTCAGGAACACTTCCAGGTTGGGGGTGCCGGAGTAGCGGCCGGCGATGGTCGCGAAGATGCCGCCCTCCGGGGAGAGCACGGCAAGCCGGCCGCCTTGCTCGGCCAGCAGCGATGCTGCGGTTTCGCTGGTCACGTCGTCGGCGACTAGCCGCGGTTTGACCGGGACGGTGATCGCTTCGGCGTTCATCGCGGCGGCGGTGGCCTCGGCAATCAGGGTGTCCCTGCCGGCCGCATCGGCGTTGGCGGCGGCGAGTGCGGC
This sequence comes from Actinoplanes sp. NPDC024001, assembly GCF_040638955.1. Classification (NCBI taxonomy): domain Bacteria; kingdom Bacillati; phylum Actinomycetota; class Actinomycetes; order Micromonosporales; family Micromonosporaceae; genus Actinoplanes; species Actinoplanes sp. NPDC024001. The sequence continues at coordinate 33,764 of NZ_JBEZZB010000015.1, read as the reverse complement.
TTTCTCGGCCGCTTTGCCGGCCACCTTCGCCGACAGTTCGGCTTCGATGATCGCGGGTGCGGTGCGTTCGATCAGGGCTTTCTCGGCGGCGAGGATCGGCGCCACCATCGCCGCGAATACCGCCGACTTCCGAGATCCGGGCGGAAGCACCACGACGGTGTAGAGGTTGGTCGGTTCGCGCCAGGATCCGCGCACTTCCACCTCGGCTCGGCCGCCGGCCGCGGTGGACAGGCACGCCAGAGCCAGACTTCCCGCTAGATCGGCCGGCGTTTGGGTGAACTCAGCGACCGCGCCCACCTGCGCGGCCAACCACTCGGGCAGTAACTCGACCGGGAACGTGGGCAGGTGCCGGCCTCGGCCGAGCGGGATCAACGCCGGCCACCCGCCCGGCACTTCGGCGTCGTCGAGCATGGCGCGGCCGGTCGCCACCAGTTCGGCTGTGTCGGCACTGGAAGCGGCGAGCCGGGTGAGCTGAGTACCGAGGTCGGCGACCTTTCGCCGCCGGGCCAGGTCGGCGACGATGCCCGCATAGTGTCCGGCGTTCGCCGCGGTGGGCACCTCGGCGGTGAGGGTGTGCAGGTAGGGCGCCCCACCCATCTTGCCGAGGTCGCCGGCCTCGGCGAGATGGGCGGTGACGGTGATCGGATCGGTGGGGATGCCGGCCGCGTGCATCGCGCACATCACCGACCACAGCACGCTGTGTGCGGGGCGGCCGAAGTCGTCCGGGGCCAGGACGGCGGCCAGATCGTGCATCAGGTTGGGGGCGAGTAGGGCGGCACCGATGACGGCCTGCTCGGCCGCCAGGTCGTACCCGGCAGAGGTCATGCAACAGCTCCTCTCCAGAGGGCGGCGGGTACGGGCTACGCGGAGCGGCGGCCGATCGCGCGTTGCTGGTCACGGCCGGACAGCCGGATCAGGCGGGGTGCGACCTCGGCTAGCAGTTCGCGCATGATCTCCAGCGCCGTTGCGAGTTGCCAGCGGGCAACCGCTTCGCGGGAGTGCAGCGGGACACGTGCCCGGATCTCGATGTACTCGCGGTGACCAGCGCGCACGCGGGTGAGCCAAGCCCGGCCACCGATGTCGTCGGCGGTGATGTCGGGGCTGCGGTGCTCGGCGACACCGCAACGGTGGTCACGAGCGCACCAGTCGGTGTGCGGCGTTTCCGGCCGCATGAAGCGGGCCATCGTCCGGCGGCTCATCGGTTGCCTGCCTTCTGCTCACTGCGCAGGTACTCGTAAATCCGCCGTCCGATGCGGACGCGTTTGCCGGTGCCCTCGCAGCGCGGGCAGTCGCGGAAGACCTTGCGGGACAGGCGGGAGTAGATCCGGCCTTTCTCACAGCGGTGACGCCGGCAGCGGCCGAACGGGAAGATCATGCATCCGAGGGCGTACAACGCTGTGTAACCAAGGGCGATGAGGCTAGCTTGCAGCACAAGGGCGGTCACGGAATTGCCTCCAGAGCCTGTTTGAGGGTGTGAACGGCCGGCGCCGCTAGGAGCTAGGGCGCTGATCAGGAAATGTTTGGGGCGCTAGCGGTGCCGCTAGGTCTAGCGGGGACGGCCGCTAGACCTAGCGGCGAATCTTGGCCTAGGTGGTCTTGCCGTTCCCGTTCTCGCGGTCACGCTTGGTGAGTGCGGTAAGGATGTCGGCGCGGTGAAAGCCCTTGCGGTTACCGGACCCGCCGGTGTCGGTGTCCTCGCCCCAGCACTGCTTCGTGGACAGCTTGTGAACCTTGAGCGCTTCGCGGAGCTGGTCCGCGGTGAACCCGGCGTAGACATCCGCCCGGAGCGCGGCGAGCCGCTTGACGATCACGGTTGACCACAGCTTCGGCTCGGCCTCGGCCATGACCGCGAGCACGTCTTCCAGAATCGTGTCCCGCCGGACCGCCGTAGTGTCCAGGGTGACGCCGGCAGCGTGGCCGGTGATGTTGCCGTACCGCTCCCGGCCTGCGCGGGCACGGGCCACGATCACCTCGGCCGCCGGACCGTCGATCTCGAACGTCTTGACGATGACCGGCTCGTCACCCTCGCCGGCGAGGTAGCCGATGCCTTTGTCGCGGCGAGCGAACATGGTCGCCCGGATACCGTTCTTGTACATCGACGTGCCGAGCACCATGTCGTTCTCGGTCTGGCCCATGACCTTGAGGCAGAACCGCAGCACCGCGTTCGCGGAGATGCCCGTCGGCAAGCTCTTGGCGTCCGGGCGCTGGGTAGCCAGCAGCAGGAAGATCGCGACAGCCGGGCCGCGGCGGATCAGGTCCTCGCAGATTTCCTCGATCTCCGCGCCGTACTTCGGGTGCTCGAACCCGCGCTGGCACTCGTCGATGCCAATCGCGATCGGATGCAGGCCGAGCTTCTTGTTGCTGGCTAGCTCGTCGGTGACCTTGTTCTCCGGGCACAGATCACGCGGCAAGTCCCGGATCACCTTGGTCCGCCGCCGCATCTCGGTGTGGATTTCCCGCAGCGCGGTCACCACGTACTCGATGTCCTCTTCGTCATCGCCGGCCCGGTAGGCGTGACTGACCGGCTCCAGCGGCGACAGGTCACCGGTGCCCTTGAGATCGAACGCCAGGATCTGTGACCGCAAATCCAGACAGGCCAGCAGCAGCGCCAACCGCAGCGCGAACGTCTTACCGAACCGCGGCAGCGAACCGATGATCATCGACGCGTACATCAGGGTGATGGTGACCAGCGCACCGCGCGGGTCGGTACCGAACGGTGCAGCCTTGAACAGGTTCACCGTTCCGGACTTCAACAGCGGGAACGGCCGCTGCTTGGCCCGGGACATGTCCTTATCGGCGACGAACAGCACCAGCCGGCCGGGGTGCACCTCGGCGTTGGCCTCAGGCCACACACAGCCGAGCGGGCGAGTCAGCGCGGCGGCCAATTCCTCGCGCTTCTCGACCACGGCCGAGGCGACCACGCCGCGCGGCAGCTCGACCTCGCAGCGCCAGCCGACACCGTTCTCCCGCTGAATCGGCGCGGGGAACCAGCGCTTGCCGTCATCGCCGCGGCGGATCGCGTCGTTGATCCCCTTGATGTTCAGCGCCGCCAGGGCGGTGAACACCTCCGCGCTGGTCAGCGGCGCGGCGTCGTGGCGCACCACGGCCGTGCCCAACAGCGGCTTGTCCGCTGGGGTGCCGAGGTAGCCGAACAACGCGATCAGCGCCACGGTGACCGCGTAGTACACCCAATCCGGGACGAAGAACGCGAGCACCACACCGACCGCGATCAACGCGGGGAGCACCGCGAACACGGTTAGCAACCCACGCCAGCGCACCCGGCGGTCACGCTTGCTGGACAGCCGGTCATACATCTTGGCTTCTTCCGGCTTGTCGATCGCAGCCCGCACGACCGACTGACGCACCGGCTCACCTTCCAGGTCGAACAGCCACCGGTTGTAGCCGGACATCAGACGCACGTATCCGCGCGGCGCCCGCCACAGCAGCTTGGCGGCGTAGGCCGGGGTACGGGCACCGTGGAAGGCGAGCGAGTGCAGGCCGAACCCGGACGCCCATGCCGCGTTCTTGCCGAACTCCGCGCTCGACTTGAGCCAGGACGGGACGATCGGCACCCGCTCGGCGTCGCGGAACGCCGCGAGGGAGAACCGCGGCCGACGCTGCGCGGCGAGGCTGTCCACCAACACCGGGCCGTCTTCGGCGTCGTCCATGTCGTTGGTCTCGGTCCGGTTTGCGTCCGAGTCCGCCTCACCGGTCCGGCGGGCACGGGCCGCGTCCAGGTCAACAACATCGGCCTCGGCCATCTCCGCCTCCGCCTTGGTCCAGTCGAACTCTTCGTTGGGGTTGGTGCTCACGGACGGGCCTCCGATCGGGCGGGCGTGCCCAGGTTCGCGGGGTAGCTGGTCAGCGGTTTCGCGCAGGAGTCGGGGCTGTCGCCGGTGTCCGGCGGGACGATGCCGTTCACCGGACAGTCCGGGTGACGGGACACGGGATGTGCGAGAGCATGAACAGACCTCTCCCTTGGTCTTGCGGGACTGACGGAGGGCCGGCGGCACAGCACGGTTTCTCAGGCCTGTGGGCTGTGCCGCCGGGCGTAGCTACCGGCGGTGCATCAGGTGCGCAAGGCCGGCACCCATGCCGAGCACGGCCACCGGGATGCAGGAGACGGCCGCGGTGATCGGCCAAGGGGCGGTCTGCCAGCCAGCGGTGACCATCAGGTGATAGGTGAGCTGTCCCATCCCGCCCAGCAGCAGCGAGCCGATCGCCGACCACTTCGCGAACTTCTGCGCAGAGGCGTTGACTCGGCCCGACAGCCAGACGTAGAGCGCGTACGCGGCGTACGTCTCGACGCCGATGGGCAGCGTGATCGCGGAGTTGATCAGGAAGTCGTCCGCGATACCGGGCAGCAACTTGACCAGCCCGAACCCTGTCATCTCACCCATGCCAACCCAGCCACCCCACACCGCCACGAATGCGGGAAGGCAGAGAACCAGCACCGGCCAGGTCACCGGGCGACGCACCGCAGCGACCGTGCCCGGTGCCGCCTCAGTGATGGCGGCCAGCTCGACGACCGACGGATCAACGGCCTGCTCCGCCGGTGAGACCTCCCGCGTAGTCGGCCCACATGAGGGATTCGCGTCGGGCACGCTCGGCGGGTCAGCCGGAGAGGTCGTCAGCTCAACCAGCAGTTCGTTGGCCTTCTTCGCACCCACGTTGAAGGTCGTCATCAGCTTGTTGCGGCTCGGCAGCGTACCCAGCTCGGCAGCAAGGTCCCGAGCGTGCGGAAGCAGCTCGGCGACCGCGCGCGGATACGCGCTACGGGTGGTCATCGTCGCGGTCATCAGGCCACCGCCTTCCGCACGGTGGCGGTTGACGCGAGCTCAACGGCGACCCGCGTAACCTGCGCCTCAGCTCGGCGCAGCCGACGCCAGTCCAGCACGGTGGGGCCGCCCCGGTCGTCGGCGTTGAGGATCGAGATCTCCGCGTCGAGCAGGTCCAGCTCGGCGGCGATCAGCGGCCACTCCGCCTCGATCGCGTCCAGCTCGGCATCCGACGGCTCGTCAGGTACTCGGTGAAGCAGGCTCACGGCTTTCCTCCAACACGGTTGACCAGCGCGTAGCGCAGTGGTCAGCGGATAAGGACGTTCCGTGCCGAGACGCCACTCGGCAGCGCCATCGGCTAGACGGTACATACTGTCTAGACAGTGGCGCAGAACCGAATATGCCGAACGGTCGATGCGAATGTCAAGACCAATGCCTAAACTGTCTAGACAAAGCCCCGTCGTAGGAGTTGAGGATGGCCGCCACCAGGCAAGGGAGAGGGCCCGTCTGGGCCCAGATCGCAGACGAGCTGCGTGCGCGCATCACGGATGGCACGCTGGCGCCGGACTCGCAACTGCCGACCGAGGCTGAGCTGACCGCTCGGCACGGTGTCGCTCGGGCCACGGTTCGCCAGGCGTTGACCGCCCTGGTCAATGAGGGACTGATCGTGCCCCGGGCACCGCGCGGATACTTTGTCCGGCATCGCCAGCCGCTGTTTTACCGGCCACAACAGGAGTTCCGGCCGCAGCCCGAAACGCCCGAAATGGACCGCTTCATGATGGAGCACTCGGCCGAGGGTCGAGAGCCGAGGCAGGACATCGAGGTCTCGATCGTCGATCCGCCAGCCGACGTCAAGAAGCGGCTCAAGCTGGGTGACGGCGAACTCGCCGCCGTACGCCGGCGGGTCCGCTACCTAGACGGCGAACCCTTCAACACCAATGACAGCTACTTCCCGCTGTCCATGGTGCAGAACACCGAGATCATGCGGCCGGCCGACATCGCGCGCGGCGCCAATGAGGTCCTGGCCGAGGCCGGCTACCCGCAGGTGCGATTGCTGGACGAGATTTACGTGCGGATGCCGTCGCCGGACGAGATCCAGCGGCTCAAGTTGGCGCCGGGCACGCCAGTGTCCTGCCACATTTGTACAGGCGTTTGCCCTGATGGGACGCCTGTCCGCGTGGTGGTCAACATCTTGCCAGGCGACCGGCACGTCATCGTCTACGAACGCAACGGCATGAACGCTGCCGACCGATGACAGACGACCTCACCATCCGCGCGGCCTCCCCCGCCGACCTTGATGCGCTCGTGGTCATGTACCAGGCAACTCAGCAATGGCTTGCCGAGAAAGGCTCAAACCAGTGGGCGACGAACACGGCTGAGCGGGTGCGCGCCAAGCTCACTCAGGCGGTGGAGCGCGGTGAATGCTTCGTGGCCGAGAATCGGAACGGCATCGTCGGCACCATCACGGTTGACGACTTCGCCGATCCGGAGTTCTGGAGCGACGACGAACCGGAATCCGCGCTCTACGTGCACCGGATGATGGTGGATCGCTCGGCGGCCGGGCAGAACATCGGCGGCCGGCTCTTGGACTACGCCGAAGAGGTAGCGGCGCGGGCCGGCAAGAAGCGGCTACGGCTCGATGCGTGGCGCACCAACAAGCCCTTGCACGAGTACTACATGCGGCAGGGCCTCGACCTCGTACGGATCGTCAGTCTGCCTCATCGCGGTTCTGGCGCTCTCTTTGAGCGGGCCGTCCGCACCCACAGGTAGCTCCGATGTCCGGAGCTAGGAGTCGCTTGGCGAGTCGCGGACGTACACGCCTACACCTGCGAGCGTTTCCGTGATCCCCTTGACTCTAAGAATCTGCATCGCACGGTCGATGACCGGAGCAGTCACCTCGTAGTGCGAGGTCAACTCCCGACGGCTCGGCAAGCGAGAACCCGGCGGAAACTCTCCGTCCTCGATCCGCTTTTGCAGATCATCGGCGATCTCTTCGTATCGGTAACGCGGCGGCACGATGCTCTCCTCGGTTGGCTACCCGAGTAGATCACCGATAGCTAGCCATTGACTAGCCAACGCTTGCTATGGCAGGTTGGCGGTGGGTCTCCTTGGTTGGCGCTTAGGCGGCCCAGACAGCGCGGCGATCGGATACCGGTCACCCGTGGTCGAGACGAAGGCCCGGAGCAGGCATAGTGCTCCGGGCCTTCGCCTTTGCGAACCTTACGCGGCACGTACGGAAACACACGCACCGCTCTGAGGCGCCCGCTCGATGAGCGGGCATAACTGCTCAATCACTCCGGATCGAAGACTGCTCGACCAGCAGCAACTTGCAGCGCACGCACGGTTGCGCGCAGGCCTACCGCCCGATCCAGACGGTCGCTTCCATGGTGAAGCCGGTCGTGGCAGGTGCCGCAAACCGCAGCAATCCAGTCCACCAGATCGATGTCAGGATCGATGTGATGCGCCTGGAAGTGCGGACGACCAAAGTCGTCAAACCACCCGGGTTCCACCCCACACAACTCGCACGTGCCGCCGTTGTCGATTGCGCGCTGGATGACGTAGGCCGTCAGCAACGGATCCGAAACTCGCCGGTCGCGGCTCGTCTTCGTCGCACGCTTCCTCTTGCCCGCCGTCTTCTTGGCACGTGCCTCAACCAAGGCCCAGAGTTCGTCTTCGGTCGGCGCCGGCGGCGGTGAAGGCTCCGGGAGGTCAGGCAGGGGCTGCGAGATCTCCTCCTGCGCGATCCTCTGGAAGCGAAAGCGGATGTCGTCCCGCAGAACCTTGTCCGTGCCACGGCTAACCCCGGCGATGACCTCCATAACCGTAAATTCGCCAAGGCAGAGCCAATGCGACCCGGTCTTCTGCACCTTGTAGAACACAGGTACCGGAGTTCCATCGCCGTGACAGTCCTTGAGCCGTCGATTACCAGCGGTGTCGCGCATCGGGCCGGAGCTACCCTCACCGGAGTAGATGAACTCGTCCGGCTCCTTGATCCAGCGGTTGGCGTAGAGGCCACGGTAGGGATTCCAGAACACGCAGAGCTCAGTGCCCACGACGGTGATGCCAGCAGTGTCATTCCCCGGCTTCAAGCCAGCTTGCTTGGCGGCAGCGTGGATCTCAGCCCGGTTGTAGACCTTGTTCGCGACGTAGGAACTCATGCGTATCAGGATGACCTATGGGTATGACAAGGCGGGCATGAGTGCAACCTGCGGAAGGGATCGCGCGGGCCACACGGAAGCATCTCGCGAGGGATTGCCTTAGCAAGTCTTGCGAAGGCGCAGGTGAGACTGCGGGAACGATGGTCGGCGCTGTTGTTTTAGGGCACGCCTCGGTTGGCACCAGGAAACCTTCGATAACGAGGCGAGCTACCACAATTACACCGCTTGCCAGTAGTCGAGATGAAGGCCCGGAGCAGGCATATTGCACCGGGTTTCATCTTTCGCACCTTAAGCTGGCGCCCAGGTTGGGGTGCACGGAGGTTAATCGAGTGCCGTCGGCGTCAGGATCACTCGTCGAATGCTCCGCTTGTCGGCGAATGGAACGACACGATCCTTCGCTTCGTCAGCTCCTTCGATTATATCGACATCCAAGTCATCGAAGAGCGTGAACCGATCAGGCTCTGCCTTGGTTCGCTTCAAATCTACATACGTACCGTAGTCCAAAGAATAAATGTTGTATCGCAATCCCGGATTCTCCTTATCACTGTAACCACGCGAGATAAGGTGAATCAACCGCTGATCAAACAAGGACTGGATAACCGGATTGTCGCTGTGCTCACGAGCCAACATGAACATAGTGGTCTGGCGCGTCCCGATCACGTCACTAACGATCGTGTTCAGCGCCTTTCGCAGTTCAGGCGAGAGAGTGGTCGACTTGTCAGTCTCAAACCAGTCACGCGCGGCTTCCTCGACCGACGATCGGTCGATCTTCTGCCGCCCCTCTCGCTGCGCCCGGAAGAAGGCTTGCGAGAAGATTCCCAAAAAGTCGCGAACTACGCCCTCGCCCGCTCGAACCAGCTCAACGAATGTCTCGGGCTCGGTGAATAGCCGTGCGCGGAGGTTGACTGGCGCCTCGATGCCATTCGCCGAAAGCATGCCTGGCGGGAGTTCCGCTTCTACGTGCTTAAACAGCAGCTCCAAGAATATGCTGACTACATTCGTTGGGTTGCGGTCATAAACGTAGTAGTCGTCGAGGTCCAGGTTCGCGCTAATATCGCTCCCCAACTCAAAGCCAGTCGGGTTTCCCCTGTCCACGCCAATGGTGAAATTCGACCGATATTCAAGCGAAGCGATCTTAACCACGACTCGATTGCACGGGAAGAACGTGCGCTTGATGAACTCGGCAACATACGGCTGGACGTCCGGGGGGATAGCGGTCCACTCGTCGATAAGAATGAATAGATCCTCGATCCCGAGCGCCTCTAGGGCCTTGTCGAGGAAATTTCCGATTTCAGCGAAAACTACGGTTTCACGGTAAACCTCAGTGAATTTTACCTTGCTACCAGTCGTTCGCTCATTAGTTTTGCCCGCTTCAGCTGTAGCACGGGGATTTTGCGATACCCTCGCCCCAACCTTGGATGTAGATCCGACTTTATCTTGGGTGGAGTCCTCAAACTCGGCACTCGCGACACTAACAGTTCGCGATTGAATAATGTCAGCAAGGGTGCTGACCTCTTCCAAACCTGAACCGTCATGACTCGGATCGGTTGCGAAGTCCAACAATTCCGATTGCACAAGCCCTAGAATGTCTTTAAAAACACCCACGCAGCGAATAACCAGCGGCTGACTGTCATCAGTCATAAGGTGGGCGCTACCGATGGTTCGCACATCAATATAGAGGGAGGCAGCACGCTCGCGGCTAGCGGCTTCAAGCTCCAGAATGCGCAAGACGTGAGATTTCCCAGTTCCGCGACGGCCATAAAGGATCTGGTTATTAGTATTATTCAGCTGCGGGAAGACGCCGGTCTCTACATAAGTCCGCTGCAATACGGCAACATCACGTTGCCGCTCGGATCGAGGCTTTATGTTACTGACGGCACTGATGAAATGACGATCACTGAGAAGCGACTCCGGCACCTTCGATATCCCCCTCGTCTGCCCAGCACATCAACACGGCCCAGTGTCACTATACGACCTCATCAGGTGACCATTCATGATGGTTCATGGCAGCCGGGCGACTGCTCAGCCGTCAGCCCACGATCCCGTGCCAGTACAAGATCTATCGTGCGCTGCGACGTAGGACGACATCGTCAGCGTTGTAACTCATCTTTCGGCAGCTCAGCGCCGCACAACGCTCAAGCCCGGAAATCGGTGGTCGTCGAGTTCTACGCGGTCCGGGAGGACGAGCATCCATCATCATCTGTAGCTCCCCGCGACCTCCTCCTCCGTAGGGGCGACAGCGCGCCGGCCGACGTGACAGCATGGCTTGCCTCCGCCTTCCTTCCGCGCTGAGCGGGGGTCGCCGGCGCGTGCCATTAGCGTGCCATTCGGGGAGGCCACGAGAGGTCACTCCAGGCCACTCGACACAGGTTCGATCTGCATCGGCGTTCAACACATCGATGACCTTGTACGGTTCCCAAGCTGACAGTGCGGGTTCGATTCCCGTCACCCGCTCGTTCGGAGGAGGCCTGTGTCCGCGGAGTTCGCGGACCGGGCCTCTCTCGCATTTTTGCCTGGGGGCCGAGCCCCCAGACCCCGCGTTACGGTGGGCGCCCTTCGCGAGTCGGCGCCGGCTGCCCCAACGGCTAGGGTGGGCGCCCTTCGCAAGTCGGTGCCGGCTGCCCAACGGCTACGGTGGGTGCCCTTCGCGAGTCGGTGCCGGCTGCCCAACGGCTAGGGTGGGCGCCCTTCGCGAGTGGGTGCCGGCTGGCCACCGGCGAACCGGGCCTCTCGGGTTACTGGCTGGGGACAGCGCCAGGCTATTTAGGTTGATCGACAAGAGGGCTACTGTCTGCGCCGCGCATGGGTGGGGACGGGGCCGTTTCGTCGCTGCGTTGCACGCCTGAGGGAGGACGCAGTGGCGGTCAGCGGCTCGCACATCACCGTCGGGGTCGCTGTGGCGGCTGCCATCGGGCTCGCTTAGAACGTGACGCCGGCGGTGGCAGCGGGGTCGCCGATGGAGCGGGTCGCTGTGGCGTCGGGGGAACTGGTGCTGCCGGCGGCGGCTCGTGCGGTGCCGCGGGCCATCATGATCCTCAACGCGGGCGGGACCGGCTTTCTGTGGTTGCAGGAGGGTGACGAGCGGCTGCTGTGGACGGATTACCGGACCGGCGCCACCAGGCACCAACGGCGTCGTGCTGGCCGAGCGGGAGCCGGTCGGTGCGGCGGTCTGGGGCTCGACGTTGTGGAGCAGCTGGACCGGATCGGCGTACGCGATCCCGGCGAGCATGGCCGGGAAGCGCCTGAGCGTGCGTGTGACTGCGAAGCGCGCCGGTCATCCGGCCGGAACCGCGGCGTCCGCCGCGTCTGCCGCGGTCGCCAAGGGCAAGGCCGCGACAGCGACCAGGAAGTCGAAGATCACCGGCAAGGCGAAGGTAGGCCGGACGGTGCGCGCCACCGTCGGCACGTGGTCGATGAAGGCGGATTCCTACCGGTACGAGTGGCGCATCAACGGCAAGCTGATCCGCGGTGCGACGAAGGCGAAGCTGAAGCTCACCAAGTCGATGCGGAACAAGAAGCTGACCGTCACGGTGATCGCGGTGAAGGCCGGTTACCGGGACGGCCGCGATCAGCAGCAGGGTGACGGTCCGTCGTTGACCGGACCAGCGGTGGCACCGGTCCTGACCTGGGGCAGCTCGCCGATGCTGAGGAAGACGTCGTCGATCGCGCCGGCGAACTGGTCGTTGCCTCGGCCGGGGCCCTTGCCGCCGACGCGCAGGGGTTCGGCGTTGGCGATGGAGAGCATCGGGGGGACCGGCACCCAGGCGCGAGGCAGGCCGTCAACAATCATGATTAGGCGGTTGGGGGTGCGGCGGCACTCCAGGTCGTGCCACATGCCGTCGGCTACGTCGATGAGGGGTTCGGCGCGGTAGATTCGGGCCCGCTGGCCGGCGATCACGCAGCTCGGATGGCCCTGCCGGTGGTCGACCTGGAGCTTGAACTGGCTTACGCCGCCGACGGAGTATCCCTTTTGGAGGACGTTCGCGCCGTCGGCCAGGTCGGCGTGGGTCATCATGATCGACGCGCCGTAGCGGAGTGGGCGGCGGCCGGGATTGAGGGAGTCGTCGCGGACGCCCTCCAGGATGGCCCGCGGGCAGTCGCGCTCGCGGGGCAGCGAGCACCGGTCGGGGTAGGCGACGGCCAGGCCGCCGCGCTGGGGTACGAGACGGAGCAGCCCACCGTTCTGACCCACCGGCCAGAGGCGGTAGCGCCCGGTCACGTCGGCGATCGGCCGGCCGACGCCGTGGTCGAAGGTGTAGCGGAGGGTCAGCGGCGCCTCGGCCACGCGGATCCGCCCGGGCGGGACCGGCGCGGGAAGATCGCCGATATTGTCGAGCACGCCGCCGGCCGGTGGGGTGCGGCCGGCGTGGGCGTGGTGGGTGACGGCGAGAGCGCCGACCAGAGCGAGCGTTGCAGACAGGGCACCGAGCGGTACGGCACGCCGCCGAGAGTGGAACATGGGGCTATTGTCCATATTGCCGCTTAGTCGGCAAATGGAAACTCCGCGCCATTATGACGGAAATGCGTCAGCGGCTCCGCGTCACCGGATGGGCCGCCCCGGCCGGCTCCCCGACCACCGCGTGCAGCACATCGTCCAAAGTGATCACACCGAGCGGCCGCCGCCCGTCGCTGACCAGCACGATGTGCAGCCGGTCCCGCCGCATCGTCAGCAGCAGGTCGGCGAGACTCCGTTCCGGCGCGACCACGGCCAGCGGGCGGATCACCTCGGCCGGGATCGGCAACCGGCGCTGCGTCGCCGCGTACCCCAGCACGTCCTTGACGTGCACGAAGCCCAGCACCCGCCGGGTGTCCCGCTGCACCACCGGGAAGCGCGAGCGGCCGCTGCGGGTCGCCACCGCCTCCAGGGTCGCCGGCGACACGTCGGCAGCCACCGTGGTCACCCGCGACCAGGGCAGCAGCGTGTCAGCGGCGGTCCGGCTGTTCAGGCCGAGGGCGGCGTGGATCCGCGCGTACTGTTCGGAACCGAGCAGGCCCTCGCTGCGGGCCTGGGTGACCATGCCGGCCAGCTCCTCGGCGGTGAAAACCGTCTTCACCGCGTCGGTCGTCTCGATCTTCCAGAGCTTGAGGATGTTCCGGGAGGCCCAGCGCATCGCGGTCAGCAGCGGTTTCGTCGCCGTGCAGAAGGCCAGCATGAACGGGCCGAGGTAGAGCGCGGACCGTTCCGGGCCGGCCAGCGTGATGTTCTTCGGCACCATCTCGCCGATCACCGTGTGCAGGAACGTCACGATCATCAGCGCGATCACGAAGGCGACCGGGTGCACCAGGTTGGCCGGCAGCTCGGTGGCCGCGAACGGGCCCTCCAGCAGGTGCGCGATCGTCGGCTCGGCGATCGCGCCGAGCACCAGCGTGCAGATCGTGATGCCGAGCTGGGCGCCGGCGATCATCAGCGGGATCTGGCTCATCGCGGAGAGCGCCCAGCGGGCCGCCTTCGACGTCTCGGCGAGCGGTTCCAGCGCGGTACGCCGGGACGCGATCAGCGCGAACTCGCCGCCCACGAACAGACCGTTCCCGATCAGCAGAACCGCGACGAACAGCAGCTCAGTCATCGGCAGGCTCCGGCGGGGCGACCACACGCACCTGCTCGATACGGTGCCGGTCCACCTCCATCACGGTGAACTCCCAGCCGTGCTCCTCCAGCGACTCACCGACCACCGGGATGTGGCCGAGCCGGGCGAGCAGGAAGCCGGCCAGCGTCTCGTACGGGCCCTCGGGCAGCTGGAAACCGGTCTGCTCCAGCACCTCGTCCTCCCGGAGCAGGCCGTCGACCAGGAAGGTCTTCTCGCCGCCGGGCGCGGTCAGCTCCTGGCTGCCGGTTTCGCCGACGTCGGTGTCGTACTCGTCGGCGATCTCACCGACCAGTTCCTCGATCAGGTCCTCGACGGTGACCACGCCGTCGGTGCCGCCGTACTCGTCGACCACGATCGCCAGGTCCGCGTCGGCCGCGCGCAGGGCGGCCAGCACCTTGTCCAGGCTGAGGCTCTCCGGTACGTACACCGGCTCCCGGGCCATGGCGGAGACCCGGATCGCGGCCCGGCGCTCCAGCGGCACGCCGAGCGCCTCGTTCACCCCCACCACGCCGGTCACGTGGTCGAGCGTGTTCTCGTACACCGGAAATCGGGTGTGCCCGGTCTCGCGCGCGACCGTGATCAGGTCCGCGACGCTCGCGGTGGTTTTGAGGCCGACCACGTCGACGCGCGGCGTCATCGCCTTGGCCGCGCGTTTCTCGCCGAACCGGATGGTGCGGCGCAGCAGCGTCGCGGTCTCGTTGGGCAGCGCGCCCGCCCGGGCGCTGATCGCGGCGAGCAGGCCCAGCTCCTCCGGGGAGCGGGCGCTGGCCAGCTCCTCCTGCGGCTCGATGCCGAGCCGGCGGACCAGCCAGTTGGCGGTGCCGTTGAGTGCCGCGATCAGCCACTTGAAGAGGGTGGAGAAGGCCCGCAGCGGTGCGGCGGTGAGCAGGGCGACCCGCATCGGCCGGGCCAGCGCCGCGTTCTTCGGCACCAGCTCGCCGAAGAGCATCGACAGCAGGGTCGCCACGACGAGCGCGCACACGTGCGTGACCGTGTCGGTGGCCGAGCCGGCGAGCGGCTCCACCACCGGGGTGAAGAGCTCGGAGAGCGCAGGTTCGGCCAGGTAACCGGTGAGCAGGGCGGTGAGGGTGATGCCGAGCTGGGCGCCGGAGAGCTGGAAGGAGAGGCCGTGCAGCGCGTTGCGGACCGTCCGGGCACGGCGGTCGCCGGATGCCGCCCGCGCGTCGATCTCGGCCCGATCGACGGTGACCAGCCCGAACTCGGCGGCCACAAAGAACGCGTTGCCACCCGTGAGCAGCGCGAATGCCGCCAGTGGGAGCACCGCGGTCAGGAACAGGCCGTCCATGATCGCTTCACCTCGGACCTCATTGTGCCGGACCGGGACCATCCGGCACTAACCGTGTCGATGACAAGGGGTTCTACCGTCAAGGGATGAGCCTGCTGGAAGAGTTCGCACTCCTGGCGCATGACGACCGCGGGGCGCGGATCATCGACACCACCCGGCTGGATCACGGGCTCGGTGGCGCGGTGCTGATGGAACTCGCACTGAATGAGCGAATTGACATCGACGACAAAGAGGTCGTAATTCTCAATCGGGACCCCACCGGCGACCCGGTGGTGGACGAGGCGCTGATCAAGATCGGTGACGATTCCCGCCCGCGCAAGGCCTCGCACTGGGTGAGCAAGTTCGTCAGCGGCATCCGGAAGGCCGTCCTGGACCGGTTGGTCGCCGCCGAGGTGCTGCGGGCCGAGCGGAGCACGGTCCTGCTGATCTTCCCGCGGACGCGATACCCCTCGGCGTACGGGACGGAGCCGCCCGCCCGCAGCGACGCGCTGCAGCGGATGCGGGGCGCGATCCTGCGCAGTGGGCCGGTGGAGCCGCGTACCGGAGCGCTCTGCGCACTGGTCGCTTCCACCGGGATGGACCGCAAGCTCTTCGCCGACCTGGACCGTAAGCAGGTCAAGGCTCGGCTCGCCGAGATCACCGAGGGCGACTGGGCCGGGGAGGCCGTGCGCAAGACCATCCAGATCGTCCAGATGGCCGTCACCATCTCCGTGGTCGCCGACGGCGGGAGCGGAGGCGGCGACGGTGGGGGTGGCGGCGGAGGCGACGGTGGCGGGGGTGGCGGCGGCTCCTGAAACGGCCGATGGCCGGTCGTGATCACGACCGGCCATCGACTCGACGCTTCCTAAGCTTCCTGCTTGAGCGACCGGAGCAGGACCGTGGCGACGTCGACGACCTCGACCTCCTCCTGCTTGCCCTTACCGGTGACCCCGTCGCCGATCATCGTGTAGCAGAACGGGCAGCCCACGGCGATCGTCTTCGCGCCGGTGGCCAGGGCCTCCTCGGTGCGCTCCACGTTGATCCGCTTGCCGATCCGCTCCTCCATCCACATCCGGGCGCCACCGGCGCCGCAGCAGAAGGAACGCTCGGAGTTGCGCGGCATCTCCACGACCTCGTTGGCGATCGCCGAACCGAGAACCTCGCGGGGCGCCTCGAAGACCCGGTTGTGCCGGCCCAGGTAGCAGGGGTCGTGGTAGGTGACACCGCCGTCGACCGGCTGCACCGGCGTCAGCTTCCCGGTGGCGACCAGGTGGGCCAGCAGCTGGGTGTGGTGGACCACCTCGACCTTGAGACCGAGCTGCTCGTACTCGTTGCCGAGGGTGTTGAAGCAGTGCGGGCAGGTCGCCACGATCTTCTTCGTGGTGTTCTCCCCGAGCGCCTCGGTCAGCGTCTCGACGTTCTGCTGGGCGAGCATCTGGAAGATGAACTCGTTGCCGATGCGGCGGGCCGGGTCACCGGTGCAGGTCTCGCCCTCACCGAGGATCGCGTACTTGACGCCGGCCTCGTTGAGCAGCGTGGCCACCGCGCGGGTGGTCTTCTTCGCCCGGTCCTCGAAGGCGCCGGCGCAGCCGACCCAGAACAAGTATTCGAAGTCCTCGACCTCGCCGACCCGCGGCACCTCGAAGTCCAGGCCCTTGGTCCAGTCCTCCCGGGTGTTCTGCGGTGCGCCCCACGGGTTGCCCTTGTTCTCCAGGTTGCGCAGCATGACGCCGGCCTCGGAAGGGAAGCTCGACTCGATCAGCACCTGATAACGGCGCATGTCGACGATGTGGTCGATGTGCTCGATGTCGACCGGGCACTGCTCGACGCAGGCGCCGCAGGTGGTGCAGGACCAGAGCACGTCGGGGTCGATGACGCCGTTCTCGTCGACGCCGCCGATCAGCGGGCGGTTGCCCTCGGCGAGCGCCAGGACGTCCATGTGGGCGAGCTGGGCCTCGGTGGCCTTCTCCTCACCCATCAGATCCTTGCCGCCGCCGGCCAGCAGGTAGGGCGCCTTGGCGTACGCGTGGTCACGCAGCGACAGCACCAGCAGCTTGGGCGAGAGCGGCTTGGCCGTGTTCCACGCCGGGCACTGCGACTGGCAGCGACCGCACTCCGTGCAGGTGGAGAAGTCGAGCAGGCCCTTCCAGGTGAACTGCTCGACCTGGTTGACGCCGAACAGGTCCTTCTCCGGGTCGGCCTCCTCGAAGTCGAGCGGCTTGCCCTCGCTCATCATCGGCTTCAGCGCGCCGAGACCGGAACCGGCCGGCTTCTCCGGGCTGCGCTTGAAGTAGATGTTGAAGAACGCCAGGAACCGGTGCCAGGCGACACCCATCGTCGGGTTCAGCGAGATGGTGATCAGCCAGGTCATCGAAATGATGATTTTGACGAGGGCGGCCCAGGTGGCGCCGTCCTCCCAGGCCGGCAGCACGGAGCCGATCGCGTGGCTGAGCGGGGCGGCCCACACCGGGTACTCGAAGTGGTCGGTGGCGACCTTGAAGCCCCGGATCAGGAAGCCGAAGATCAGCACGCCGACGATGACGGCCTCGACGAAGTACGCCTGCCACATGGTCGAGCCGAGGAACCGGCTCCGCTTCACCGCGCCCGGCTTCTGCCGCTGGCGGACGAAGACCAGGTAGAGGATGCCGATCATGCCGAGGATGCCGATCCACTCGGTGACCAGGCCGAAAACCACCCAGTGCCCGATGATCGGCAGGCCCAGGTTCGGGTCCACCACCTCGAAATACGCCTCGAGGACCAGCAGCGACAGGATGACGAACGAGACCATCACCAGCCAGTGGGCCGCGCCGATCGCGCTCCACTTGAGCATCCTGGTGTGACCGACGGTCTCCACCAGCATCGTCTTGGTCCGGGTCTTCGGGTCGGCGAAGCGCGCCGGGTCGGGCTGACCCTGCCGGATCACGGCGGTGATGGTCAGCACGGCGCGCACGGCGAGGTAGACGGCCACCACCGTGATGGCCGCCGCTAATGCGGTGGCGACGATCTGCGCGATGTCCATCTGCGTTGTGCCTCCTCGGTCGGCGGTGCGCCACCCATGTTACCCACGAGTAATAGACGGGCGCGCACCACAGGTCAAGGAGTGCAGCCCCTCAGGCGAAAGCGCACCCCACGCCGGGCGGGGGTGCGCTCACTTTCGATGATTTTCACGAATCCGCAGTAAAGCGGAGACGCGAAACGTCAACGCCAGCGGGACAGGAGACCCAGCGAGGCCACCATGCAGCCGAAGCCGATCGCGAGGTTCCAATAACCCCAGCTCTCCACCGGCCACTGCTGTGACGACAGGTAGTACACGACCAGCCAGGCGATGCCGATGACGATCAGGCTCACCGCGGTGAATGGCAACCAGACCGGACTCGGCTTCTTGGACGCAGCCGCCGTCACCGCCGGGCTGATGTCCGACGGCGGGGTGTAGACCTTCTTCTTGCGAACCTGTGACTTCGGCACGGAGATCTCCTGAGGGCAACAAGTGGTGAACAACCCACCGCTGAGCGGCTCCGGGATCCCCGAATGCTGCCCGTGGCGAATACTGTTCGACAGCTAGCGTAGTCAAGGCGAGGCAGACACAGGCACCCGCCGGGGCAGGAAAATACCTCGGCGCCGGGTCTTGAGGAGGCTGGGTGGCATTTCTCGGGGGAGGAGACGTGGACGACGGCGCCCGTGGGGCCCCCTGGCGGCTGGTCCTGCGCCGGGCCGCACGCGGCCTTCGGCCACGCCGCGACCAGCGCAGATCGATCTGGTCAGCGGGGGTCCCGCTGATCGCGCTGGCGGCGGGTCTGCTCTTCACCACCTCCGCGACAACCGCCGACGGTACGGCACTGCGCGACGACCGGCGGCCGCAACTGGCGCAACTGATCACCGAGAAGCGCGAGCGCCTCGCGGAGAGCGAGAAACGGGCCGCCGACCTGCTGGCCGACGTCGACAAGGAGACGGCGCACCTGGCCGAGGTGGACGAGCCGACCAAGATCGCCCGGGAGAACGCGGACGCGATGCGCGAGCCGGCCGGCTTCACCGCGCTGCGCGGCCCCGGGCTCACGGTGACTCTGAACGACTCGCCGAGGCGGGGCACCGACTTCGGCGACAACGCGCCGGACAATGACGATCTGGTCGTCCACCAGGGCGATGTTCAGGCCGTTGTCAACGCTCTCTGGGCAGGTGGGGCCGAGGCTATGACGATCATGGATATCCGGGTGATCTCCACGAGCGCGGTACGCTGTGTCGGCAACACGCTGCTCCTTCACGGCCAGGTCTTCTCACCACCCTTCAAGATCACCGCGATTGGCGAACCCACCGCCATGGGTCGAGCGTTGGACTCGTCAGAGGGAGTCAGGCAGTTCCGGGAGGCCGTCGCCGACTTCGGGCTCGGTTACGCGGAAAAGGTGGAGAAAAACGTGACAGTGCGGGCGTACGACGGATCGACCGACCTCCGATCGGCGCAGGCCGCCCAGTGAGCGTTCCCCCGGATCAGCCGGTCAGCCCGTCCGGCAAGGGTCGCCATCGCGCTCCCGACGCCGACGCCCAGACCGCTTTCATCCCCCGCATCTCCGACACCTCGCCCGACGGCGTGCCGGGCGGGCCGCTGTCGCCCCCGGTCGGCCTGGGCGGCAACGTCGAACCACGCCCCAGCCGGCCGCCGGCCGCCGATCGAGCCGCGCCCGGCGGTATCGAAATCGGACAGGACGAGGTGCGCGCCGCGGCGGCTGCCGCCCGCCGGCGATCACTTCGGCCGGCAGCCCAGCCCACCGAGGGCGATTTCTTCCCGGCCGGCGACCAGCCGTCCCCGGCCGGCCAGCCCTCCCCGGCCGGCGAACAGCCCTTTCCGGTACGGAGCGCGGCCACGCCCTCGCAGCCGGCCGCCTCGGGCGCCGCGTTCCCGGAACAGCCCGCCGCCCCCGGTGGCGCGTTCCCCGCGCCTCCAGCAGGTCCGGGTGGCGCGTTCACCGCGCCTCCAGCAGGTCCGGGCGGTGGCTCGTTCTCCGCGCCGCCGGCCGATCTGGCTGGTGGCGCCGCCTCCGCATCGTCGGCCGCTCCGGGCGGCGCGTTCGTCGCGCGACGGGCCAGCCCGAGTAGCAGCACCTTCCCCGCATCGTCCGCTGGCCCCGACGGCCCGGTGCCTCCGGCTGGCCCGGGCGGCGTATTCTCCGCACCGCCGGCAGGTCCGGGCGGCGAATTCTCCGCACCGCCGGCGGGTCCGGGCGGCGAATTCTCCGCACCGCCGGCGGGTCCGGGCGGCGAATTCTCCGCACCGTCGGCACGTCCGGATGGGCGCCAGGCCGGAAGGCCGTTCCTGGCTTCGGGTGCGGCCGCGCACGCGGAACCGGCCGTTCCGGCTGGTGAGAGTGCCTGGCGGGCTCGATCGGGATCGGCGGGGACGACGTCGGACTGGGCTTCGAATGCGGCGGACAGCGGCGCGGAGCCGGCCGACGCGGCGCGGCGCGGTCGCGGATGGCCGTCTACGCCGGATGAGCCGAGGCCGGGCGGTGCCGCATGGCCGCCGGCTGGCACTGCGGATCCGTTCGGGGCCGGCATTCGGCCGAACCCGGCGGGTGGACCTCGCGGCTGGAACGACACCTCCAGCGCGGCCGGCCCGCTGAACAACGCGAACCCGTCCCCGGGCGGCTGGGACCGCCAGGAGGCAGCTCCGGGCGCGGCCGGCAGGGAACAGACGCCATCGGGCGGCAGCGGCTGGGAGAGCCCTGCGGGCAGGCGGCGCCGGGATGACGCGGTGCCGGGCCAGGGCGCCGCCGCCGGGTGGCAGGCCGACCCGGCCGGAGCCGCAGCCGCAGCCGGCATGGCATCCGGCCAGGGCAACGTCCCCGCGAGGTGGCAGGCCGACCCCGCCGGAGCCGACATGGCACCGGGCCAGGGCGCCGCCGCGAGGTGGCAGGCTGATCCGGCCGGAGCCGACACGGCATCAGGTCCGGGTGGCGCCAGGTGGCAGGCCGATTCGAGCGCGGCTGCGGACGACATGGCGCCGGGTCGCGCCCCGGCGAGGTGGCAGGCCGAAGACAGCACACAATCCTGGCTTCCCGCCGGGCAGACGACTGCTCCCTGGTCACCGGCAGACGGCCGGGCGCCCGGGCATGCCACCCCGGCCACAGCTGGTGCACCGGCCGGAGGTTGGGCGACCGGCAGCCCGACTCCCGGAGCACCGGTCAGCCAGCCCGCTCCAGGCTCACCGGCCAGCAGTTGGGCGGCAGCCGGCAACCCCACTCCCGGATCACCGGGGAGTCATCCTGCGCCTGGCTCACCAGCCGGCAGCTGGGCGGCCGGCAACCCTGCTCCCGGATCACCACCCGGACAGCCCACGCCCGGATCACCGGGCGGTAGCTGGGCGGCAGGCGAGCAGCCCACGCCGGGATCACCAGCCAGCGACTGGGCGGCGGCCGGGCAGCCTCCGCCCGGATCACCAGCTAGTAACTGGGCAGCGAACGGGCAGCCCACGCCCGGATCACCGGCCAGCGACTGGGCGGCAGGTGGGCAGCGCACGCCGGGATCGCCCGGCGGCGACTGGGCGGCGGGCGGGCAGCCCACGCCGGGTGACCCTGCCGGGAGCGTTCCGCCGCGGGATCCCAGCGCGACCGCCGTCCTTCGTACGATCGATGCTCCGACCGGAATTTTGCCCACCGTGCCCACCGGCACGCCGGCGGCGGGGAAGCCCAGCGCACCCCCGCCCGGCGCGGCCGCTCAGGCCGCGCGTGAAGCGGCCGGGCCGGACGCCGTGGTCGGCGCGGCCTCGGTCGCCGCAACCACCGCCGCGGTCCGCCCCGGCGGGCCGGACGAGGCCAAGCCGGCGGCCGACGACGCCGAGCCCATCAAGCCGAAACGCGGTGAGCGGGTGGTCAAGCTCAGGCCGGAGCAGACCGACGAGGGCTATAAGAGCGTCTACTCCGAGCTGACCCGCCCGACGCTCGGTTCGCGGATCCGGACCGGCATCCGGACCTCCGGCGAGCTGATGATCACTTTCGGTCTGGTTGTGCTGCTGTTCGCCGGCTATCAGGTCTTCGGCAACTCGGCCGCCGTGCAGAACGAGCAGGACGACCTCGCTGCGGAACTGGACGAGGCGTGGGCCGATCCGACCGTCGCCCCGAGCGCGAGCAGCAACGTGAAGGCGCCGAAGGCCCCGAAGGCCGGGCTGGTCGGCCGCCTCTACATCCCGAAGTTCGACAAGAAGTGGGTGGTCGTCGACGGCGTGGAGCCGGACGACATCAAGTACGCGCCGGGCCACTACCCGGAGACCGCGCAGCCCGGTCAGGTCGGCAACTTCTCGGTGGCCGGCCACCGCATCAAGAAGATCTTCTGGCGTCTCGACGAGCTCCAGGACGGCGACGTCATCGGCGTGGAGACCAGGGAGAACTGGTACGTCTACCGCGTCTACGACCTGCAGATCGTCAAACCGCACCAGGTCGAGGTGGTCGCCGCGGTGCCCGGCAAGCCCAAGGCGAAACCGACCAAGGCGCTGCTCACCCTCACCACCTGCAACCCGAAGTTCAACAACTACGAGCGGCTGATCGTGCACGCCGAGCTGGCGCAGACACTGCCGCGCGACCAGTCGCTGCCGGACGCCGGTATGCCGGCGGAGATTAAGGCCTGAACTGATGTACGCGTGGATCTGGCGCAAGCTCCCGGGTGCCGTCTGGAGCAAGCTGACCCTGTCGCTCGTGCTGGTCTCGGCGATCGGTGCGCTGCTCTGGTACGTGGTGTTCCCGTGGGCCACCCCGCTGCTGCCCTTCGACGACGTGCAGGTCGAGGCCGGCACCGAACAGACCGACTCGAACCCGGTGACCCCCGGCGGCAGCGCCGACCCGGACGCTGACGCCCCCGAGGAAATCCCCTACAGCACCACCTCCCACCAGCCCGAGCCCAGCCCCAACAGGTGATGACGTGCGCATTCTGGTGATCGACAACTACGACTCGTTCGTCTTCAACCTGGTCCAGTACCTCGGCCAGCTCGGCGCCGACTGCGAGGTGCGGCGCAACGACGAGATCTCGGTGGCCGACGTCGGCACCTTCGGCGCCGCCGGGATCCTGCTCTCGCCCGGGCCGGGCGAGCCGACCCGCGCCGGGATCATGATGGACGTCATCAAGGAGTACGCCGGCAAGCTCCCGATGTTCGGTGTCTGCCTCGGCCACCAGGCGATCGGTGCCGCGTTCGGTGCGACCGTGACCCGGGCCCCCGAGCTGCTGCACGGCAAGACCTCCGAGGTGCATCACCGGGGCGACGGCGTGCTGGCCGGGCTCCCGGACCCGTTCACCGCCACGCGTTATCACTCCCTCGCCGTCCTGCCCGAGACGCTGCCGGCCGAGATCGAGGTGACCGGGCAGACCGAGTCGGGCGTCGTGATGGCGATGCGCCACCGCGAGCTGCCGATCGAGGGCGTCCAGTTCCACCCGGAGTCGGTGCTGACCGAGGGTGGGCACACCATGCTGGCGAACTGGCTGGCCTCCTGCGGTCTGCCGTCGGCGCTGGAGAAGGCTCCGGCGCTGGCCGCCGAGGTGGAGACCCGCCGGCGTTCGGCGTTCGCCACCGCCTGACACCGGAAAGGCCGGTCACCCCGTGGGGTGACCGGCCTTTCTCGTGTTCCGGGTCCTACTCTTCCTCGCCGCCACCGCCCGTGCCGGGCGGCTCGCTCGCGTCGGCGGACGGCGGCACGCTCGGCTCGGTGTTCTCCCCGATGACGCCGAGGACGATCACCGTGCCCCGGTCGACCTTCTTGCCGGCCTTCACGCTCTGCTTGGCCACCTCGCCGGGCTCACCGTCGCCCTGGACCACCTCGGTCGAGACGTCGAGGCCGCGCTCCTCCAGCAGGGCGCTGGCGACCTCTACCGACTTGCCGACCACGTCGGGCATCTCGACCTGGTTGCCCTTCGAGACCTCGACGGTGATCTCGGTGCCCGGGTCGACCTCCTTGCCCTCGCTCTCGACCCGGATGACCTGGCCCTTCGGCTGGACCGAGTTGACGTCGCGGATGCGCGGCTCGAGGCCCCGCTCCTTCAGCGCCGCCTCGGCGGCCGCCTGCGTGCCACCCACCAGGCCTTCCGGCACCTCGACCGGCTCGGGCGGGTTGCACACCGTGTAGGTGACGGTCTGGGTCGGCTGCACCTGGGTGCCCTGCTGCGGATCCTGGGCGACGATCTTGCCGTCGCACTCCTTGTCGATCGTCGGGTCCCCCGGCTGCCCGGTCAGCTGCACCTTGGCGAGTTCGGCTTTCGCCTGGTCGGGGGTCAACCCGACCAGCGTCGGCATCGCCACCGTCTGCGGCTGGGTGGGGGTGTCGTCGTCCCGGTTCTGCAGGGCCAGCGCGACACCGAGCACCACCACCACGAGGAAGGCGAGCCCGGCCAGCGCGGCCATCACCCAGGACGACTTGTTCTCCGGCTTGCGCGGCGGGGCCACCGCGGCCGGCACCGACTGCTGCATGGTGGTGGCGCCCTGCGGCGGCCACTGTCGCTGAGCGCCGGTCATCGCGACGGTCTCGGCCTGGCTCATCACCGGCGTGGCCATCACCGGGCGACCGGAGACCGCGCGCAGGGCGTCGGCACGCATCTCCTGGGCGCTCTGGTACCGGTTCAGCGGGTTCTTGGCGAGCGCCTTCAGCACGATCGCGTCGATCTCGGGCGGCAGGTCGCGGACGATCGTGCTCGGCGGCCGAGGGTCCTCCCGGACATGCTGGTACGCCACACTGACCGGGCTGTCACCGACGAACGGCGGGTGCCCGACGACCAGCTCGAACAGGACGCAGCCGGCCGCGTAGACGTCGGAACGCGCGTCGACGGACTCGCCGCGGGCCTGCTCCGGCGAGAGGTACTGCGCTGTGCCGATCACCGCGCTGGTCTGCGTCATCGTGGTGGCACCGCTGGCCAGTGCCCGGGCGATGCCGAAGTCCATCACCTTGACCTGGCCGTTCTGCGTGATCATCACGTTGCCGGGCTTGATGTCCCGGTGGATGATCCCGTGCCGGTGGCTGAACTCCAGCGCGGCACAGATGTCGGCGATCATCTCCAGCGCGCGGCGCGGCTGAATACGCTGCTCCTGGGCGAGAACTTCCTTCAGCGTCCGTCCGTTGACGAACTCCATCACGATGAACGGAAGCTTCTCGCCGGTGGCCGACACCTCTTCGCCGGTGTCGTAGACGGCGACGATCGCCGGGTGGTTCAGCGCCGCCGAGTTCTGGGCCTCACGCCGGAACCGCTCCTGGAACGTGGCGTCGCGGGCCAGGTCGGAGCGAAGCATCTTGATGGCCACGTCGCGGCCGAGACGCAGATCGCGCCCCCGGTGCACCTCTGCCATGCCGCCGTAGCCGAGCAGCTCGCCGACCTGGTACCTGCCACCGAGCAGGCGGGCCTGCGCCGTCATAACGTCTGTCGTCCTTCGTTCAGTCGGATCCGGCCGAGCTGGGCATCGGCCTTCATAAGACGGTACGACGCCACCAACACTGGGTCAGCGACCACGCCCGAGCGGAGGATAGCCGCAGAGCTGCTGTGATAGCCCAGCGTGTTCCCTGCGGCGGCACTGCCGTTGCCATGTCGTAACAGGAACGAGATGACCCCGGCGCAGAGCAGGACGAGAAGAGCGAGCACGACGGCCAGAACCACCAGCACCTGCCGGCCGAAAGTGCTCTCCGGCTTGGCGGCGGGTGCGGCCGGCGGCGGGTACGCATTGACCGGTGCCCCCGACTGCGGCCGGTACGGCGGCGCCATCGGAGGCGGCGGGGCGGACGGCACCGAAGCAGCGCCGCGGGCCCCGGAGACCGGGCGCGGCACCGAGGCCCGGGCCGCCGCACCGGACTGTGGCCGTGCCGGCGCCGGGCTGATCGGACGTGCGGCCCGAGCCGGCTGCTGCTGCGGCTGCGCCACCGGCTGCTGCACCGCGGTGGTGAGCGAGGAGGCGGCCTGACGGGCGACGGTCGCCATCGCCGAGGCGCTCGGCCAGCGGGCCGACGGGTCCTTCGACATCGCGCGTTCCACAATGGCGCGAACCGCCGGCGGGATGTCACCGGGCAGCGGCCGCGGGTTCTCCCGGACGTGCTTCATCGCGATCTCGATC
This sequence comes from Actinoplanes sp. NPDC024001, assembly GCF_040638955.1. NCBI lineage: Bacteria > Bacillati > Actinomycetota > Actinomycetes > Micromonosporales > Micromonosporaceae > Actinoplanes > Actinoplanes sp. NPDC024001. The sequence goes on along the minus strand of NZ_JBEZZB010000015.1, from coordinate 7,890 downwards.
GGGGTGGCCCCGTCGAACGGCCGGTGCCCGGAGAGGCACTGGTAGGCGACCACACCCAGGGCGTACACATCGGATGCCGGGGTGGCCACGTCGCCCGCGGCCTGCTCGGGCGAGATGTAAGACGCTGTACCGAGCACCGCGCCGGCCACCGTCAGCTGGCCGACCAGGGCCGAGCGCGCGATGCCGAAGTCGGTCAGCACCAGGGTGCCGTTCGGGCGTACCAGAAGGTTTCCGGGTTTGACGTCGCGGTGCACGATGCCGTTGGCGTGGGCGGCCTGCAGCGCGTCAGCGGCCTGCGCGACCAGCGCCATGGTGCGCGCCGGCGTCAGCCGGCCGACCCGGCTCAGCGTGCGGGAGAGGGCGTCACCCTCGACGTACTCCATGACCAGGAAGGCGATCTGCTGGTCACTGCCGTAGTCGTAGACGTCGACCACACCCGGGTGGTTGATGGTCGCCATGGTCCGCGCCTCACCGCGGAACCGTTCGGCGAAGCCGGGCTCGTCGAGGAGCGCGGGCAGCAGGATCTTGACCGCGACGGTACGGCCCAGCACCTCGTCGGTGCCGCGCCAGACGTCGCCCATGCCGCCGCCGGCGATCCGCTCCTCCAAGCGGTACCGCCCACCGAGCGTGACCCCCGGGCGGATCATGTCAGTCCCCTCCCCGGCCCGCCGCGGCCTTCATGATGTGCCCGGCGATCCGGGCAGCCTCGGCGCTCGGGCTGCGGCTACCGGGCACGTTCTCCAGCATGACGCAGACGGCCGAAACCGCCTCACCCTTGGAGTTGAATGCGAAGCCGATGAACCACCCGTGGTTGTCCGCGCCCTCCGCGTTCTGGGCCGTGCCGGTCTTGCCACCGACCTCGAAGCCGTCGATCTGCGCGTTCCGGCCGGTGCCGTCCTCGACGACACTGACCATCATCTCCTTGAGCTTCGTCGCGACGTCCGCCGAGATCGGCTCGCGCAGCGTCTGCGGCTCCGCGGTGTAGAGGGTCCGCCGGTCCGGGCCGAGAAGCTTCTGCACCAGATACGGCCGTTGCTGCTCACCGTTGTTGGCCACCGTGGCGGCGATCAGCGCACCCTGCAGCGGCGTCATCCGGACGTCGCGCTGGCCGAGCGAGGACTGGGCGAGCGCGGCGGTGTCGGTGCTGCCGTCCGGGTTCGCGATGGCACCGGTGCGGCTGGCGGCGACCGAGAGGCCCTCGCCGGTCTCCAGGTTGCCGGCCTTGAGGCCCTCGTCCTCGAAGCCGAACGCCTGCGCGGTCTGCTTGACCTTGTCCGCGCCCAGGGCGACACCGAGCCGGGAGAAGCCGGTGTTGCAGCTGGTCCGCAGCGCGTCCTTCAGGGTGATCCGGCCACCGGGGCAGACTTCGTCGGCCGAGTTGCGGATGGTCGCCCCGCCCTCGCGGTAGACGGCGCCCGCCTCGATCTCGGAGGTGAGGTCGTAGCCGTTCTGCAGGGCCGCCGCCGACACGATCACCTTGAACACCGAGCCGGGCGGCTGCGTCGCGGCCACCGCACGGTTCAGCAGCGGCTGATCCTTTTCGCCGTTGAGCTTGTCGTACGCCTTCTTCGCCGCTGCCTGGTCGTGTGTGACCAGCGGGTTCGGGTCGAAGCTCGGCATCGAGACCATTGCCTGGATCGCACCGGTCCGCGGGTCGATGGCGACCGCGGCACCCCGCTTCGCTCCGCGCTCGTTGTTGGTCATCTGTTTCCAGGCGACCTCCTGAGCCTTGGTGTTCAGCGAGAGCAGCACGTTGCCGCCGCTGGTCTCCTCACCGGTGAACATCTGGCTGATCCGGTCGGCGAGCAGTTTGTCGCTCTGGCCGTTGAGGAACTCGTTCTCGATCGCCTCGATGCCGACCGCACCGAGACCGACCGGCTTGTACCCGAGGACCGGCGCGTAGATCTCTTTCTTCGGATACACGCGCAGGTACTTCAGGTTGTCGGTGGTCTCCTTGCTCTCGGCGAGGTACTGGCCGTTCGCCTCGATCACGCCACGCGGCCGCTCGTACTCGGCGATCATCACGCGGTCGTTGCGGGCGTGCGTACGGTACTCGTCGGCCTTGTACGCCTGGATCCAGTTGAGGTTGGCGAAGATCATCCCGAACAGGACGAGGACGACCACGCCGGCACGGCGGAGAGGGGCGTTCACGGCTTGATCACCTCCGTCATGGCGCCGTGTAGCTGGGCGGGTGCCTTCTTCGGCCCGGACCGTTCCGGTCCACTGCTGGTGGCCGGGCGGCGAGCCGCGTCGGAGATGCGCAACAGCATGGCGATGAGCAGCCAGTTCGCCATCAGCGAGGAGCCACCGGCGGAGAGGAATGGAGTGGTCTGACCGGTCAGCGGGATGAGCCCGGTGATACCGCCGAGGATGACGAATACCTGCAACCCGAGGGTGAAGGCCAGGCCGCCGGCGACCAGCTTGCCGAACGAGTCGCGCACGGCGAGGGCCGCGCGCAGACCCCGCTCCACGATCAGCAGGTAGAGCACGAGCAGGGCGGAGAGGCCGAACAGGCCGATCTCCTCGCCGAGCCCGGCGAAGATGAAGTCGGTGCGCACCTCGGGCACCTCACCCGGAGACCCGGCACCCGGACCGCTGCCGAACAGGCCGCCCGTTCCGAGGCCGAGCAGGCCCTGCACCAGCTGGTAACTGCCGCCGACTCGGTCGTAGTTCTCCGCGTCGAACGGGTTGAGCCAGACCTCGGCGCGATCGTAGAAGTTCGCGAACGGGCCGCCGACCGAGGCGCCCAGCAGGTAGGCCACGTAGACGCCGCCGAAGAACAGCAGCAAACCGATGATCAGCCAGCTGGCGCGCTCGGTGGCGACGTAGAGGGTCACCACGAACAGCCCGAAGTACAGCAGGGCGGTGCCGAGGTCCTTCTGGAAGACGAGGATGAGCAGGCTGAACAGCCACACCGTGATGACCGGGCCCAGGTCCCGGCCGCGCGGGAAGTCGATGCCCAGGAACCGGTGGCTGGCCAGCGACAGCACCTCACGCTTGCGGACCAGGTAGTACGCGAAGAACGAGACCAGGGCCAGTTTCGCGAACTCGCCCGGCTGGATCGAGACGCCGCCGAAGCGGATCCACAGTTTGGCGCCGTTGACCTCGGAGATACTGGCGGGCAGCACCGCCGGGATCATCATCAGCACGATGCCGGCCAGGCCGAGCGTGTACGCGTACCGTGAGACGATCTTGTGGTCCCGGACCACCAGCAGCAGCACCGCGGCCAGGATCAGCGAGAGCAGCGTCCAGGCCAGCTGACGCCCGCCGGTGTCCGCGAAGATGCCGGGGATCGGCTTGTCCTGAGCGATCGCCCGCGCCATGTCGAGACGGCGCAGGAAGGCCACGCCGATCCCGTTGAGCAGGGCCACCGAGGGAAGCAGCACCGGGTCGGAGAAGGGCGCAGCGAACCGCACCACCACGTGCAGGCTCAGGAACAGCACGCTGAGCAACGCGGCCGGAACCCAGAAGTTGGGCTGCAGCGACTCGAACTGGTGCAACTCAACCGTGGCGCCGAAGACCAGAACGATCAGCATGGCGAACCCGAGCAGACCCAGCTCGGCGTTACGGCGTGTCTTCCATCCCGTCGGGATACGCGACATCTCGCCCGTGGAGGCGGGCGTGGGAGCCGGTACGGCGGGCGCGGTCAAGAAAATCCCCAGACGTGTAGGCCGTGCTCAGTTGACGGTCCGGCACAGGGCCGGGTCGTCGGCGCTCGGAGCACTCGCGGTCGGTTGGGCGTTCGGGGTGGCGGGGGCACTCGAGACGGGGGCGCCGGACGCCAGCGGCGCCGCGGGATTCGACGCAGCGGTGCTCGGGGTGGTTCCGCCCGGGACGCAGACCGGCTTCAGGTTCGGATTCGGGTTCGACGGTTCCTCGCTCGTCAAGTCGGCGAGCACGTTCTTCGCATCGGCCTGGCTGTCGGCCTGTATGCCCTGCTTGACACGATCCTGAGCGACGGTGGTCAGGTCGTCGAGCTGGACCGCGCTGGTCTCACTCACGGTCGACAGGTCCAGGCCGGCGATCTGCCCCGGAACGCCCCGGAAGATGGCGAGCTGACCGGCCTCGGTCGCGCCCACGTAGTACTGATCCTGGGTGTACTGCCAGCCGGCCCAGAGGCCGCCACCGAGCACGCCGAGGAGCAGCAGCACCATCAGGGTGGTTCGCACCGGGTGGCCCGCGGGCTCCGGTTCGTAGCCGTTGGTGGCCGGCTCCGGCTGGGCCGGCCGCGGCGGCGGTTTGAGCGCCGCCGCCCGGGCCGCGGACGTGGAGCTGTCCGCCACCGTCGTGTTCCCGCGGTCGATTGAGGCCGCCCCGCCGACGATCGGCGACTGCTCGACGATGTCGTCGATCGCGTCCGCGATCACCACGGTGATGTTGTCGGGGCCACCGCCGCGGAGCGCGAGCTGCACCAGCCGCTCGACACACGCTTTCGGGTCGGTGAGCTCCCGCATGGTCTGCGCGATCGTCTCCCCGCTCACCACACCGGAGAGGCCGTCGCTGCAGATCAGGTAGCGGTCGCCCTTGAGCACCTGGCGGACCGAGTACTCCGGGTCGATGTCGCGGCCGTCCAGCGCCCGGGTGAGCAGCGAGCGCTGTGGATGGCTGCTCGCCTCCTCCGGACTGACCCGGCCCTCGTCGACGAGCATCTGAACGTAGGTGTCGTCCTTGGTGATCTGCGAGAACTCGCCGTTGCGCAACAGATACGCCCGGGAGTCGCCGATGTGCACCATGCCGAACTTGCTGCCCGAGAAGAGCACCGCGGTCAGCGTGGTGCCCATGCCCTCGAGCTGTGGGTTGGCGTCGACGGTGTCGCGTAACTGCTGATTCGCAGTACCGACGGCGTGCCGCAGGGCATCGACGAGGGCGTCACCGGGGACGTCGTCGTCGAGAGGCGCCATGGCGGCGATGACAATGTTGGACGCGACGTCACCGGCGGCCATGCCGCCCATGCCGTCCGCGACAGCAAGAAGCCGCGGCCCGGCGTAGACGGAGTCCTGGTTCAGGTCTCGGATCAGACCGCGGTCGCTCTGAGCGGCATAGCGCAGGGTCAGGGTCATGGCCGTAACTCGAGAGAAGTGCGCCCGATCCGGATCGGAACGCCAAGGGGGACTGGAGTGGGTCCGGAGACCTTACCGCGATCTAGGTAAGTGCCGTTGGTCGAGCCGAGGTCCTCCACGAACCACTGCCCGTCGCGCGGCACCAGACGGGCGTGCCGGGCGGACGCGAAGTCGTCGGTGATGACGAGCGTCGAATCCTCGGCGCGCCCTATCGTGATCGGGGCTTCACCGAGCGTGATCCGGGTGCCGGCCAACTGGCCGGCGGTCACGACGAGTTGCCGCGCCGCCTTACCGCGCTTCGCCTTCGCCGGCCGGCCCTGGAGCACCGCACCACCCACCCCCCGAGGGCTGGCAACGATGCTCTTGGACCGGGAACCCGCGAAGAGATCCCGTCGGATGACCCCGACCACGGTGAACACGAATATCCACAGCAGGATCAGGAATCCGAAACGGGCGACGGTGAGGACGAATTCGGGCAAGGTCGCTAGCCGTCCACTCGGAAGGTGAGCGTGGTGGTCCCGAGCTGGATCATGTCGCCCGGGTTCAGCGCCACGGCCGACACTCGCTGGCCGTTGACCATCGTGCCGTTGGTGGAGCCCAGATCGGTCAGCACCACCTGGTTGCCGTCGTAGTCGAGCCGGGCGTGCCGGCGCGAGATGCCGACGTCGGGCAGGCGCAGGTTCGCCTGGTCGCCGCGGCCGATCACGGTCGAGCCCATCTGCAGCGGGTAGGTCCGCCCGTCACCGGAGACCAGGCCCACACTGCGCGGCCCGCCATGGCCACCGTGACCGCCGTGCGGCTGGTAGCCGCCCTGCTGGTCATAGGGCGAGTACTGCGGGCCGGCGTCGTAGGCCGGCTGCTGCACCGGGGCGACCTCGCCACCGGTGTAGACCTCGGCCGTGACCCGGAACATGCCCGTGTCCAGCCCGTCCCCGCGCTCGATCTCGACGATCACGTCGCCGTAGACGGTCCAGGCCTGCTCACCGATGAACTCGGCCTGCGACTGCGCGAGCTCCTGCGCCAGTGCCGCCGCATAGGGCGCCAGCCGACTGTGGTCATAGGGCGACAGGTCGATGACATAGCGGTTGGGCACGAGAGTGCGGCCACCGGCGAGGATGGCCTTGTGCGCCTCGGCCTCCCGCTGCATGGCATTCAGAATCTCCACAGGGTGCACGACACCCTTGAACACCTTCGCGAAGGCCCCTTCGACCAGGCCTTCCAATCGCTTTTCGAAGCGTTGCAGCACGCTCACCGGCTCCTCCTCGGGTTCCGAGGACATGATGGTATCCGGCGGCCGCTTGCGCATCCGTAGCCCAAGAGCAGCCGGCACTTCTGACCCTCGTATGACGCCCCTCGACGCCGTGCTAATGTTTCCTGCGTCGCGGGGCGATATCAACTCGCTGGGCTTTCCAACAAGCTTGGTACTGCTCTCGCTTAGTGACGTGCGACAGCGTAGTCTGTCGCAGCCAGTAACTAGAAGCAGGCCCGACCGGCCCGCTTCAAGCCAACGAGGTCATGTATATGATCTTGAAGGCAAGTCACATGGGGATGTGGCGGAATGGCAGACGCGCACGGTTCAGGTCCGTGTGTCCGAAAGGACGTGGGGGTTCAACTCCCCCCATCCCCACGAGTCGCCGAGGCGCCCTCTGTCCGCAAAAAGCGCGGACCGGGGGCGCCTCGTCATGCTAGCCGGGGGGCCGAGCCCCCCGAACCCCCCACGTTGCGGTGGGTGCGCTTGGCATCTTCCGTCACCCTTGTGTGGGGCGTCTAACACCTTTTTGGTACGGAGAAAGATCCGTCGTGGGGGTGGAAGATCCACCTGTCACTCGGTCGGGTCGAGTTGAGGGTGGCGCTATGCTCGCCGCCTTACTGTCATCAGGGCTGGAGAGTCGTCGGTGTCCGTCACACCTACCGGTACCGCTCGGGGTAAGCGCAACGTGCTCGGCGTGCTCGTCGACGCGACCGATTACGCGACCGCTACCGCGCAGATCATCGAGGCGGCCCGGGAGCACCGGCCGTTCGCGGTTACGGCGCTCGCGGTGCACGGGGTGATGACCGGGGTGCAGGATCGCGCGCACAACGCGCGGCTCAACTCGTTCGATCTGGTTACGCCGGACGGGCAGCCGGTGCGGTGGGCGCTGAATCTGCTGCACGGTGCTGGGCTGCAGGACCGGGTCTACGGGCCAACCCTGACACTTAAGGTGGTCGAGCAGGCGGCGGCCGAGGGTCTGCCGGTCTATCTGTACGGGTCGACACAGCCCACGCTGGATCGGCTGGTCCCGGCCCTGCAGGGAATGTTCCCGGCGCTGAAGATCGCTGGGGTGGAGGCGTCGAAGTTCCGCAGCTCGAAGCCGGGGGAGGCCGCCGAGATCGCCGAGCGGATCAAGGCGTCCGGTGCCCGGGTCGTGCTGGTCGGCCTCGGCTGCCCGCGGCAGGAGATCTTCACCTACGCGATGCGGCCGTATTTGGACATGCCGCTGCTCGCCGTCGGCGCCGCCTTCGACTACCACGCCGGCCTGCTGAAGAACCCGCCCGCGTGGATGCAGAAGTACGCGCTGGAGTGGCTGTGGCGCCTCGGCCTGGAGCCCAAGCGCCTGTGGAAGCGGTACGTGCTGCTGAACCCGGCCTACCTGAGCCGGCTCGCCGCGCAGAAGCTGGGCGTGTGGAAGGCCACCCCGCCGGCACCGGCCACCGAGCCGGTGCACGACTTCGCCGTGTGACGGCTACCCCTACGGGATTCGTTCCGGGCTTTGCCCGGTTTCGTTCGGCGCCGTTCCGGTGAACGCTGTCGATGTGGACATCGCTGTGGACGTCATCCTGATCGGCACCC